>CAJTSU010000212.1 GCA_910579055.1 uncultured Mailhella sp.
TGAGCCTCGCTCCGCTCGACTCCGAGAGCATTTCAATGACAAAATGCTCTAAATATCCATTACGCAGCAGCATAAGGAGCCAGACATGCTCACCTCTGACAAATGCCTGTTCATCGCCTCCGCCCCGCAGAAAGACGGAACAATGAAAGAACTCCGCCTCACCCCCCGCATGGCCAACCGCCACGGACTGATCACCGGAGCCACGGGCACGGGCAAAACCGTGACGCTTCAGAATATGGCGGAAAGCTTCAGCGCGCTCGGCGTGCCGGTTTTTCTCACCGATGTCAAGGGCGACCTCTCCGGCCTGGCTCTGCCCGGCAGGCCCGGAGGCAGCATCGCGGCCCGCATCGCGGAACTCGGCCTGACGGAGCAGGGCTACGTGAACCGGGCCTACCCGGTATGCTTCTGGGACGTAAGCGGACAAAAGGGGCACCCGCTGCGGGCCACCATCAGCGATATGGGGCCGCTGCTTCTGGCCCGCCTGCTCAACCTCAACGAGGTGCAGAGCGGCATCCTGAATATCGTGTTCCGGGTGGCCGATGATCAGGGGTTGTTGCTCCTCGATCTTAAAGATCTGCGGGCCATGCTTACCCTTGTGCAGAAAGACAGGGACAGTTTCAGGGAATACGGGCATATCTCCCCGGCCAGCCTGGGAGCGATTCAGCGCGCGCTGCTCCAACTGGAGGAAGACGGCGCGGACGCCTTTTTCGGCGAACCGGCGCTGCGCATTGAAGACCTCATGCTGAACGACATTGAGGGGCGCGGTGTTATCAACATCCTTGCCGCAGACCGCCTGATCAACAAGCCGCGCACCTACGCCGCCCTGCTACTCTGGCTGCTCTCCGAACTGTATGAACAACTGCCCGAAGTGGGCGACCGGGATACCCCCCGGCTGGTGCTCATGTTTGATGAAGCCCATCTGTTGTTTGACGACGCGTCCGCGGTCTTGCTGAACAAGATAGAACAGGTGACGCGCCTGATCCGCTCCAAGGGCGTGGGTATCTACTTCATTACCCAGAACCCGGCGGACATCCCGGACACCGTGCTTTCCCAGCTGGGCAACCGGGTACAGCACGCCTTGCGCGCGTACACCCCGCGCGATCAGAAGGCCCTGCGCGCGGCGGCGGAAACATTCCGCCCCAATCCGGATATTGACGCGGTGCAGGCCATCGGCAACCTGAAAACCGGCGAAGCGCTCGTCTCCTTCCTCACTCCCAAAGGCGCGCCAGAAATGGTGGAACGCGCGCTGATTCTGCCGCCGGAATCGCTGGTCGGCCCGGCGGACGATGCGCAACGCGCCGCCGCCATAGCCTCTTCCCGCATGGCGGGACGATACGATACGCCCATTGACCGCGAATCCGCCTACGAAATGCTGACTGACCGTTTTACCGCGCGGCAGCGGGAAGAGGATGCCCTGCGCCGCCAAAAAGAGGAGGAAAAGCGCCGCAGGGAAGAGCTGAAGCATGAAAAGGAAATGATGCGCCTTGAACGGGAGCGCGAGCGCGAAGAAGCCCGCCGCCGCAGGGAAGAGGAAAAAAATGATATTTTCGGCGCGGTGCTTGGCGATGTGGCCCGTTCCACCCGGCGCACGGTCACTTCGACCGTAGGCCGCAAAATCGGTCAGACTCTTATCCGGGGCATTCTGGGCGGCCTGTTCGGCGGAAAGTAGCATTCTTATTGGTACTCTGTGCATTGAATACTTGGTATTCAATGCACAGAGTACCATATATTTATGTGTATAATTTATTTATCGAGTAAGCATGATGATTCGATGAGCAAGATCGGCAAATATGGAAAGAAAATTGTCACGGCTTGTAAGCATCGTCTCTTTTGCATGCCCAAATACTTTACCTGTTATGGTAATTTCATCATCAGTCAAAGCAAAAATAGGCTTTGACTTTTGCTGACTGATAGCGATCAGTGAATTAAAATCCGGAATATTCGCAAGATCATATGCCTGCAAGTCAGTTCCTTTAAGAGTCTCTTCAATTTCCTTTTTATCTTTAACACAGTTTATTCCTGCTAATGCGGGAACGAGTTTTTTATTGATAGCCTCTCTGATTATATCAATCCATTTTTGAAACGATGTCGCCGGTTTCTCATTACGGGGACGATATCGTTGTTGAATGATTCCGATAAATTGCGGCTTATTTTTTACTGGATATGTCTTATGGTCAAAATTATTGTCTTCAATAAAACGTTTAATTTCTCTATGCCATTTTGTTATATTTGATTCTAATGATCCAACCGCCTGATAGCAAAAAAAGTCAGGAGAAGTCGGAACGATAAAATAATCGCTTGCCATTAATATTATTTCATTTAATCCTCCAATAGTTGGGCTTAGGTCAAATATTATATAGTCAATACTGTTTTTTTCAGCAATATTCTGTAATATTTTAGGCAGGTTCCCAGGAATATTTCGTGTGGCAGGTATCCCTGAAGCAATTCTTAGTGAAACGCTTATCTGGGAATCAAGTTCTGCAACACTCAAGTGCCCGGGAAGTAGCCAAAGATTTTTATTTATTGTTTTGTAAAGATTCCCATTTTCAGTACGCGTGAACTCTTCTGGAGATACACCATTTATAAGGGCATTCACCACAGGCTTCATTGTCAAATTATCACGACTGGAGTAAAATTTTTCCAGATTTTCTTCTATTGCCTCATCGAAGCCAAGAACCAGACCTGTCAAGTTACATTGGGAATCAAGATCGACAATAAGAACCTTTTCTCCCTGATCAGCGAGGGCCCACCCCAAGTTAAAGGTAGTTGTCGTTTTACTTACACCACCCTTATGATTAAAAAGACAAATACTCTTAGCCATATCTCGCTCCACAGGATTTTCTCTTTTACTGTTCGGCTCTGTTCCAGAATGCAGTGTTGAAACTATCCCTGACCGCCTCCGGCGGTCAAGGATAGTTTCAACACTATGCTACCGCCGAGCGGGAAATCAGTTCAGAAAAATTCCCTCCTTCATCTTGCCTTTTACGGCCGGCCTTTGTTATCATATGCGGAATTGCTTGCGCGGCGGTTCAGGCCGTGTTGGCTCCTACCCTTATTTATTACCCTGCGAGGTTTCCCGACATGCCCCAGAATATTCTCGTCATCGGAGGTGTGGCTCTCGGCCCCAAGGCCGCCTGCCGCTTCAAGCGTCTTGAGCCCGAAAGCAACGTCACCCTCATCGATCAGGGCGCCATTATTTCCTACGGCGGCTGCGGCATTCCTTATTTTGTCGGCGGCGATGTGGAAAAGGTGGAAGGCCTGCGCGCCACATCCGCCGGGGTCATCCGTACTCCGGAATTCTTCCGTGACCTGCGCGACGTCGATGTACAGCTCGGCTCCCGCGCGGTGAAAATCAACCGCAAGGAAAAGACCGTTACCGTGGAAGATGTCGCCACCGGGCAGACCCGCGACATGGCCTACGACAAGCTGGTCATTGCCACCGGCAGCAGCCCCAAGGTTCCGCCCATTCCCGGCCACGACCTTGCAAACGTGACCACCGTCACCTGTATTGAAGCAGCCCAGGCCGTACAGCAACGCTGCGCCGCCCGCAACATTTCCAACGCCGTCATTGTGGGCGCGGGCTTTATCGGGCTGGAAATGGCCGTTGCCCTTGCCGACCAGTGGGGCATCAAGACCACCGTCATTGAGCTTCTGCCGCAGGTATTGCCCGCCCATATCTCCCCCAACCTCGCCCGCATGGCCCAACATGACCTGGAAGAACTGGGTATTACCGTCCTCACCGGAGAGCAGGTCAAGGAACTGAAGGGGCAGGACGGCAAGGTTCGTCAGGTTGTCACGGACAAGCGCGTTATCGACGCGGATGAAGTGATCTTTTCCGTGGGCGTCAGCCCCAATTCGCAGATCGCCGCCGACGCCGGGCTGGACTGCCACCCGCGCGGCGGCATCATCGTCGACAAGCATATGCGCACCAATGACCCCGACATCTACGCCGGGGGGGACTGCGTGGTTGTGCCCAACCTGATCACCGGCCAGCCCGCCTATCTGCCCATGGGTTCCATGGCCAACCGCCAGGGCCGGGTTATCGGCACCAACCTTGCGGGCGGGGATTCCACCTTTGACGGCGTGGTAGGCTCCTGGTGCGTAAAGCTGTATAAAATGAGCGCCTGCGGCACCGGCCTCACCGAACGCCAGGCCAGGCAGGCCGGGTTCGACGCTGTGGGCGTGCCCATGGAGCAGCTGGACAAGGCCCACTTCTATCCCGAAAAGAGCATGATGACCATTGAAGTGGTGGCAGACAAGAGCACCCGCCGCGTTCTCGGCGTACAGGGCTTCTGCTCCGACGGAATCGCCCTCAAGGCGCGTATTGACGCCGTGGCCGCCATGCTTCAGTTCTCCAAACCCACTCTCAACGATCTGTCCAACCTTGAAGTGGCCTATGCCCCGCCCTTTGCGGCGGCCATGGACGTGATCAACACCGCCGCCAACGTGACGGACAACGTGCTCTCCGGTCTGCACAAAAGCATCCTGCCCGATGAATTCATCGAGCTGTGGAACCATCGCAAGGAAAACGGTCATGTCTTCCTTGACGTGCGCCCCGGCAAGGGTTCCCTGCCGCTGGCGGAAAAGTACCCCGGCGAATGGCTGGCCATTCCGCTGGAAGAACTTCTGCCCCGCATTAATGAAATCCCGCGCGACAAAAAAGTGGCGCTGATCTGCAACACCGGCTCCCGCGCCTATGACGCGCAGCTCAAACTGCGCCGCCACGGCATCGACACGGTGAACTCCGCGGGCGGCATGCAGACCATGAAGAAACGCGGAGACGAATTCTAATACCATAGGGTATGGAATACTGCGTATTCCATTATTCCATGCCGAGATCGCTGCCGCGGGGCTGCTGACTTTGTC
>CAJTSU010000213.1 GCA_910579055.1 uncultured Mailhella sp.
TCCGCTCGACTCAGAGAGCATTTCAATGACAAAATGCTCTAACAGGGGGGATCCGCTCCTGAAGGGAGCGGGCTGTGATGCCCTCAATTTTCATTGTATGGCCATGTGACTATTAATAAAAATGTAAACCCCCAAGAATTTTTTACATTCTCGGGGGCTTCAATGTTGCTTTGGTAGCAAGGGGGAGATTTGAACTCTCGACACTACGGGTATGAACCGTATGCTCTAACCAACTGAGCTACCTTGCCACAAATGCGGTAACCTGCCGCGAGAAGGACTTATAGCTGAAAGCGATCTTTATGGCAAGCATTTTTTTAGAGGTTTTAATGAATCATAAACCAGTAGACTGGAATAACAAGAAAAAGGCGGTAAACGGCAAAAGGGCGGAGGGTGATTCTGCTTAGAAGAGCAATGAAGGTTTTTATGGCAAGCAGTGCGGAAAGAAAGGCAAAGAGTGAACCGACAGCGAAAAAGGGCAGATCGGGGGTATTGAACAGATGCAAGGATTTGAGCAGCTCATAACCGGCGGCGCCGGTAATGATGGGGACGGCGGCGAGAAAGGAGTATTCGGCGGCTGTTTCCCGGCGCACGCCGAGAAGCATCCCCCCCATAATAGTGGATGCGGACCGGGAGAACCCGGGCCATAGGGCCAAACACTGGCAACATCCGATACCGAGAGCCAGTGCCGGAGTCAGTTCATCAAGCGAGTTGCAGCGGATTGCCCGGGGATGACGGGCAGTCCACCATTCAACCAGCAGCATGAGCAGCGCTCCGGTGAGGAGGGCGGCAGCAACAGATGCCGGAGTAAACAAAGATTCTTTAATATAAGCGTTGGCCAGTAATCCCGTAGCCGCGCCGGGCAGTGTTGTCAGCACCAGGAGCATGATGCCGTACAGCCCGGCAAAGCTGCGTTTTCTGTCAGGTGAAGGGAACTTGAGCAGGTCGGAAAAACGCTGGCGGTACAAAAAAAGTACCGCCAGGATTGCGCCGAATTGTATGGCGATTTCAAAAGTGGTAGCCTTGGGGCCGGTAAAACCGAGCACATCCGCTGCCAGGATGAGATGTCCTGTGGAAGAAACGGGCAAAAATTCGGTCAGGCCTTCCATTAAACCAAGTAAAACGGCGGTTGATAATGTTTCCATCAGCGTTTACTCACGGGAGATGTTCCATCAGGAGGGTTTGGCAGACTGATCGCGCGTTCCACAAAGCGTAATGTTTCATCATAGAGGTGGGGGACTGTATACGAATAGGGTGTGAGAACTCTGGTTCGGTTTGCCCCTACCATAAGCGCGACAATAACCTGAGCAGTAGCGGCGGCGGGTAACATGGGCAGAGTGCCGTCTTCCAGGCCCCGGCGAATCTGATCTTCAAGTAAAAGATGAACTTCCGCAAATTTGCGGAACATGATGTCGCAATCTTCACTGACCTTCATGTCACTGTAGGGTGAACAGCGTACAAGGACAAGCCAATGCGAGGAGGGGTCAAGCGAAAAATCCAGATAGGCGCGACAAAAGGCGAGAACGCCCTCACGACCGGTTGCGCACCGCGCGGTTGTTCTGGTCAGTACGCGCAGAAAATTTTCGAGCACGTCCATGCCTGCCGCCAGGAAAAGCTTTTCCTTGTTTCCGTAGTGATGAGTAAGCAGACCAAGCGCAACGCCCGCCCGCTCGGAAATTTTTTTGAATGTTGTTTCGGCGAATCCGTATTCACCGAATAATTCCTTTGCTGCCTTGAGCAAGGCTTCTTTTTTTGTCATGTCGACCACCGAATGACTGAAGTGTTGATTGTGTGCGCAATCTTTTTGCCTCAGCCCCAGGAAAAACTCAAGTCATGTGGCTTGTCCGCTTTGGGTAATGGCTAAAATAGCCACAATAATTTTTTGACGAAATAGAGCTATTGGCGTAAAGGAATAACTCGCTTGTTTTCAGTCGACATGGATTTTTTAAAGCGGGTTACATTATGTTTTTGCTCATAGGCTATGTCATTGTCGTAGGTTCCGTTCTTGGCGGGTTCATGATGGAGAACGGTAATCCTCTTATGCTTTGGCAACCTGCCGAACTGGTGATCATCGTCGGGGCAGGTTTGGGGGCTTTCCTTGGGGCACAGACCAAATACTCCGCGCGTTTGTTGGGGCAAAGCCTGAAGCGTTTGTTTAAAGATCCCGGCATGAACAAGGATCAGTATCTGGAAATGCTGGCGCTGCTTTTCTTTATTTTCAACAAGATGAACCGAGACGGCCCCCTCAGCCTGGAACAAGATATTGAAAAGCCCGAAAGCAGTGCGGTATTCAGCAAGTATCCCTCCATAGCAGCGAAGCCCAAGGTGGTGAACTTCATCGCGGATACGTTGCGAGTTTATGTCACCACCGGTGACTTGGGTGAAATTGAAAGCCTGATGAAGCTGGACATGCGGGTTTCTCTGGAAGAAGATCTTACATCGGCGCACGGCATCACGCACATGGCGGAATCATTGCCCGGTATGGGGATTGTGGCCGCGGTCATGGGGGTAGTGCTTACCATGTCCATGATCAATGAACCTCCTGAAATTTTGGGGCATCATATTGGGGCGGCCCTGGTGGGTACCTTTACCGGTATTTTATTTTGTTACGGTATTTTTGGCCCTATGGGCGAAAAGCTGGAACACTTCGCCAATGAAGAGCATTTTTACTATAATGCGATCAAGGAAGCCATGGCGGCGTCCCTGCGCGGGGCCTCTCCGTTGATTGCCGTAGAGTACGGGCGTCGTTCTATTCCTCAAGGTCATCGCCCCGGATTCAGTGAAATGGAAGAATTCGTGAGGAAGGGCTGATGAGCAGCGCATGGAAAGTGGCTTATGCCGACTTTGTTACGGCTCTCATGGCGTTTTTTTTGCTCATGTGGATTCTCAACATGACTCCGCCTGAAACCAAAAAAGGGCTGGCTTCCTATTTCGCGGAAGAGGCGCTGCTTGACTCTGCCAACGCTTCCGCCATTTCCAATAATGCCCTGATTAATCGTACGGACAAACTTGACCTCAGCGAAGCCAAGATGTCCGAACTGGAGCGCTCTCATTATATCGTCGCTCGAAAACTGAAAGCCATGCTCATGCAGGACGGCATTCTCCGGAGCGCTTCCGGACTCAGTGCGGATGACGTGGGGGTTCAACTGCGTATTTCCAATGATGTGCTGTTCAAACCCGGCAGCGCAGAGTTTTCTCCTCCGGCGCTCAAGGTACTGGATGACGTGCTGAGCATCTTACGAGAGTATAATCTGTACCTTGTCATCCGAGGACATGCCGACAGTGAAGAAGCCACAGGTTCCCCGTATCCGTCGGGGTGGGAACTTTCTGCTGCCCGCGCGGCAGCGGCAACCCGTTATCTTGCGGAAAAGGGGGTAGTTCCCACACGCATGAGGGCTGTCGGTTATGGCGATACCAGGCCGCTGGAACCCGGCAATTCCGTAGAAAGCCACAACCGTAATCGGAGGCTGGAATTCCATTTCCACCGCCCGGATGCCATGGCCTACTCTATTGTATACTAAGACAGAATTACGTTGACTTTGTTTCAGTTAAGAATACAGAGGGCGCGAGTTACTCGCGCCCTCTGTATTCTTAACTGAAACTTGGACAAGCAGTACAGGCTTCTTCGCATTGATTTCAGCGACCGCGCCTCCGGCGGTCAAGGTTAGTTTCAACACCATTCTGGAACAGAGCCCATATTTTTTGTGCCTCAAAAAGAATCATCCTCGACAATACTGAGGGAAGTCCGTACATTGACGCCATGAAAGATGTAAGTATGGCGCGCATTCTTGCGGTGTTGGCCTTTGCTGCCTGGTGTTGCATACTCTGTTCTTATCCTGTCACGGTATTTCTGGCAGGCTCAATTTCCTGCCTGACTCTGCCCCTGTACCGCTGGATGCGTGCGCGTATGAGCAGGTTCAAAAGCACGGTGCTTTATGCTGTGGGCCTCAGTTCCTGCCTGATTTTGCCTTTTACCATTATGACCGTGCTGATTACACCGCAGGCGATTAGCGGCATCCGACGCTTGAATGCGTGGCGGGCATCCGGGTGGGCAATTTCTCCGGAGTTGACGGAATATCTTGACGAGGTAAGGCTCTGGCTTTCAAAAATTCCGGCTCTTAATGACTGGTTCAATCAAATCGGTGAAAATTTGGATGCCTATATCAATACCGGCCTTAAAACGCTGGTTTCCGGTGGCATAGGTCTCGCGGGCGGAACCATGACCGCAATCTGGCTCGTCTGCCTTTTTATTGTGCTTGCCACACTTGGCGTGATCTATGCTCCTGCCATCCGCCGCATGAGTCTGCGCATCACCCGTCTGCCGGAAGACTCCTTCAACCGCATTCTCCTGGCTTTGCGCCACGCGTTTCGTTCTGTTTTCATCGGAATATTATTTGTTGCCGTCATGCAGGGCACGTTGACCGGAATAGGCCTGCGCATTGTGGGTGTGTCTGAACCTGCCTTCTGGGGCTTGCTGGCAACATTTGCAGCGGTAATTCCTGTGGTGGGCACGGCGCTTGTATGGGGACCGCTTTCCATCGTGCTGTGGTTTACGGTTTCGCCAGGTGCAGCCATTGCCCTTGTTGTCTGGGGGATAGTGATAGTGGCGGGGGCAGACAATCTTGTTCGCCCCTATCTGCTGAAGACAGGAATTGAAGCGCCCATGTTCGTGCTGCTCTTTTCCATTCTGTGCAGTATGGCCTTCCTGGGGCCGGTGGGCCTGGTGGCCGGTCCGGTGCTTGTGGCCTTTGCGGTGCAGTCTTTCAAGGAAAGCGACCGCCTGCATGCGCAGTGTCGGCAGAAACTCCACTAGAGCGTTTTGCGATTGAAAGTATCTTCCAGCCAGGATCCTATGTTCTGGCGC
>CAJTSU010000214.1 GCA_910579055.1 uncultured Mailhella sp.
CCGGTAAGCCCTTGGTCGCTTAAATATCGACGAAATTAAGGGACGCAACACTAGCAGATATTACTCGGTTTTGCTCTAATTGATATTTATAAAAGGCAAATAGTAATTTTCATCTGATACTCTTCTTTCCCGTGTGCGGAGTTTACCCCGCACACGGGAAAGAGGAAGTGGTTTGATTGATAAAATGGAGCTACTTACCCTTAAAAAAGAAGGTATATGCCGTATATTAAGCTTGAAAGCGATAAAATTATCGCAAACAAGTCAACAAAAGATTTCCATGAGCCTTGTAGTTTTAGCATGCTTGGAAATACAAAGATGCCAAGAAATAGAAAAATAAATGCTTTCATATGGCTAGCCTCATCTTTTTATGACGCTGATTTTATCAGCGCGTAAGGGTTCACCTGGTGAATTATGATTATAAATATCATAATATACAGCGCCATAAGTATTTTTACCTAGGGTTTCAGGAAGGACATTTAACATAATAGGTAACACACTCCTAAAATCTCCACTTGATCCTATGCTATGTATAAAGACTTTCCATACTTGATTTCCTAATTTTATATCTTCATTTTCTTTGTTTAATCCATATGCAGCCATTCCTATATGTCGTTCGTAGTCAGTATATGTTCGCACATTCTGCTGATATCCAACAATTCCGTATCTAGGTGTTGAATAAGTTTGGGAATTATATGTGCCGTATATGTTATTTCTATCAAGTGCCGAATTGCTGTTACCGTAAGTATATGAATCATAGCCAGTAATTCCGGTTACGGGCGTATTGTACGTTTCAATATGTTCTTTTGGCTCGCTTATCCCATAGTCAATCATTACAATGTAGTCAGCATTATATAGATTTTCAGTTACAATCATATTTTTATTTTCAAAGTATGGTTTTAACAATCGACAAACTTCTTTAAATTGCAGATCATTAATATTTACATCTTTATTTAAAGGAAAAAAGTAATATCTTTTATTTTCCATAACATAATTATCTACTGCCGATATTGCGTCAACACCGACACTGTATGGTGTTCCTGCGCATCCTGATAAAAAAAGTAAAATAACAAAAATAAAATAATGTCGCATATTTCTCTCCTTTCTTACCCAACGTCGTGAACTTGTGTCCTGCTTGAAATAAGCCATGAATCTGCTCCTGGAGACTCTGAATGATTTCTCCAAAGGTGCACCATCATTTGAAGCAGGTGAATGGGAGTTAAACTTGATGTTCTAATCAAGTTTTCTGTTGACAGATGATCGGTATCTGAAACGTTGAAATCCCCCATCCTCAAAAAGTGTACTTTGAGGTAAGAAGAGATATAGGGTAAATTTATTATCCAGAGAGGTTTGACAAAGGCTTTTTTCTTACCTAAAAAGAGAGAAAAATAATTTCCCCAAAAAGTACACCTTGTTAGACAATATCGACGCTGCCTTCCCGAAGGTTCCCGGCTTTCCGGTAAAAGGTGCTTGATGGCATCCTGCATCTTCTGGCGGCCTCCAAGCCGGAGATGTGGCCTGTGAGCCAAAGGTCGCAGTTTTCCAGAAAGTTGTCCGGCAAGGGTTTGACCTCACGGCCAAAGCGCACACCACGCTGTTTGGCCGCCGCAATGCCTTGGGCCTGCCTGCTGCGGATGTTCTCCCGCTCATTCTGGGCAACGAAAGAAAGCACCTGCAAAACCAGATCGGCAATGAATGTTCCGAGCAGGTTTTTGTCCCGTCTGGTGTCGAGCAGGGGCATGTCCAGGACGAGAATGTCCACGCGCTTTTCCTTGGTCAGTACGCGCCACTGTTCCAGAATTTCCTCATAGTTTCTGCCAAGTCGGTCAATGCTGGTAACGCAGAGCTGGTCGCCCGGCCTGAGCTTTTTGAGCATGGCCTGATACCGTGGGCGCTGAAAATCCTTGCCCGACATTTTGTCCATGAAAATGTGACCTGACGATATGCCCTGTTGCTCAAGGGCAATACGCTGGCGGATCTCGTTCTGATCCGTACTGGACACGCGGATGTATCCGTAGGTTTCTGCCATGACGGTTTCTCCTTTCAGTGAATTCTTGTTCACAGTTCGCCATCCGGAATATCGGGCGGGATGTCAGCAACAATGATGCTATCGCGCTGTTTGAGGCTCGGTGGTGGGCGGGGGCGTGTCTCTCTTCCTGATTTTCTGGCCTTCCCTCTGCCGTCTGGCCTCGGTCAGATATTTGGTCAGGGCTTGGGCTTTCACCTCAATCCCTTTTTCGTGCAGCTTTTCGACAATCTCCTGTGTGTCGAAGCCGCGCTTCTTCATCCGTTCCAGCGTCGGGGCAAGGGTAAAAATGGCCTGCTTCACTGTCATGGCGCGGTTTCCGTCCAGCGTGACGGTGGCGGGCTTGAGCCTGGCGAACTCCTGTCTGATTTCCTTCAGCTGACTGGCTGTGATGCTCATGGTGGTTTCTCCTGTGGGTGGCGAGGCATGTCCCCGATTTTGTCTTTGGCGGTCAAGCGGCACGCTTGCCCACTGGTTTTCGCCAGAAAACCATAGTGGGCTATGGCTGGCATTCGAGTCGAGATTCCCGGCGGATGGTCAGCGCATCCTTGAGCGACGGCGTTGCGGCACGATTTCATGCTCTTGCCGGATGTGCTGTTCACGCTCGGTCTGCTGGCGGGCCTCCGCTTCCTGACGCTCTCGCTCCTGTCGTTCCTCTTTATCCTGCCGCCGCTGTTCCTCCTTTTCCTGAAGGTATGCGGCATGGAGCGGCATGATTTCCGGCTGGAGGGTGAACTCCCGATATTCCTCCAGTTCATCCTGAAAGTCCCGCTCCTGTTGCATCAGGCTGCGCATGTTGTGGGCATTGACTTCCTGCTCCTGTGCATACTGCGCCTTGAGCAGGGAATATTGTCTTGAAAGCTCTTGCAGCCGCTTTTCCAGCGTCTTGTTTTCGGCCTGGAATTTGTCTCTGGCGGCAGCGATCATGCTTTTTTCGGCAAGAGCTTTTTGCTGCTGCGTCATGATCGTCTGTGCCTGTTTCAGCACTGATTTGTAATTGAGCAGGGATGGTTGCGGAAGTTCTGGCATGTCCGATAGAATGGCTTCCGCCTCACGGGCCTGCTGTTCCATGGATTGCAGGCGTTCCTGCAAGACTGTCTCCTGCTTCCGTCTTTCGATCATTTCTCCGATGAGTTGCAGGGCTTCGTGCGCCACGGTGTCAGACTCACGCCGCAGACCGGCGAGGGCCTCCTGTTGCTGTTTGAACTCCCGCGTATCCAAATGCTTTTTCGCTGAACCCGGCTTCTGTTCCACGCCGCGTTGAATGTCGAAGCCACGGCTTTGCAGATAGCCGGGCAACTCGGTTTGCAGTTTTTTCAGACTGGCGCGAGTATAGATGCTGTTGGCGCTAAGTCGTCCGTCCGGCGTCACCGGCACATGAAGGAAGTGCATGTGCGGCGTTTTTTCATCCATATGAACCATTGCCGAGATGACGTTTTCCTTGCCGACAAAATCGGTGAGATAGGCTGCGGCTTCCTCAAAAAAGCGTCTGGTTTCGTTTTTGCCGATGCGTGTAAAGAACGACTTGTCTGAACTGACAATCAGGCCGCACATATGCACGGCGTCCTTGCGCACGGCCTTGACCATGAGCAGGTCGTCAATGCGGTTTTGGATGGCCTGCGTGTAATTGCCTGAGGCGGATTCATACAGATCGTAATTTCCCGCGCTCCGGCTGTAATCAATGTCGGGGTTGGAATGGCTTTCGCGCTCGCGCCGGTTGTGCGATTGAATGCCACGAATGGCGTCTTTCTTGAATTTATCCATATGCAAGACGAGATAGGACATGGCCTTTTCTTCCCGTTCTTTTTTAGTGGTGACAGCGGTGACAGTGGTGACACGCAGGCAAAGACAAGGCATTCCAATTGTCACCACTTGAACAGGGAATGGTGACAGTGGAGACAGGCGTAACCTCTTGTGACTGCTGGCTTGTCACCGTTGTCCCCACTGTCACCGTTCAATCAGATAAGGTTGGGGGTTCATCCGTGTCATCCGGCAAGCGCACGATGTAGACGCGCACACGTCCAAGGCCGGGAAGACGCTCCTGAGCTTTCAGGCGATTTTTATCTGGGGTGCGCAGCCAGCCCGCCTCACGCAAAACACGCACGGCCCTTGCCTCTGCGTACCCTTTGACAACTTCGGCCCGAAAACTTTCCGGAAGGATCAAATACTCGGTCGTGCTGTTGCGTGTACGCCGAAAGCCAACGCGGTTGGGGCAGGTGGACATTTGAGTGTCCAAGTCCTGAAAGCGGCTTGCTCCGTGTTGTTCGATGAACAGGCGCACAGCGGCCAGAATGGCGGCATCCTCGGAAGCGCCGATGCCGCCGCGAGCGGCCAGCCAGTCATGGAAACAACGATCGGCACAGCCCGGAGCGTCAAAGTCGGCGGGCAGAATTTCCATCTGTACGGCCAACCCTCCGGCCAGCCCACAGAGCGCGAAGCGTTGGGCCACGCGCCGCACCTGTCCGTCCGCTCCGGCAGGCACAAGACGATTGACCGTGTTGGCAAGAGCCGGGTGCAGCTCGGACAAAACCGTGGTCATGGTGTCGGGTTCGGTCAATTTGTGCAGGAAGGCGCGGCCCGCGTGGCCGTAATGAATGGCGGTCAATTCCTTGAGGCGGTTGACCACGGCTCCGGCATGAGGGAAACCGTGCAGTTCGGTGAGCATGGACGTATCCACAGGAAGCCCGACGAAACGCACCTCTTGCCCGCCTCTGGATTTCAGCCCGTTTTCAGCCAGCTTGTCGGCAAGACCGAGTTCGCCGCTGGAGAGAAAGAGCAGACGCCAGGAATGGGATTTGCGCAGATTGCCCTCGC
>CAJTSU010000215.1 GCA_910579055.1 uncultured Mailhella sp.
TCGTGCCGTAGTAAAAATACGCGTCTCGCGCAACGCCATCAACACGGTTCTACAACAGAGCCCGCTCGGATAACATATTGACAAGGCGCTCTCGGTTCCCGGAGGCATTTAAGGAATCGCTCATTTATTCCGGGAATAAATCAGTTCCATGCTCAAAGAGGCAAGAGCCTCTTTGATACATGCACGCCAAGTCGCTCATTTCCAGAGAAAAGTAAGGTTTCCCTCTTCGTGACTGGTAATATTATTGAAATGTTCGGGGCAGGGCTACGACGGCGAGCTTGTGTTTGTCTGCCAGGGCCAGGCTCTCCATCCGATCAAAAAAGAGCGTCCTGTCCGCCTCCACAGCCAGTGCACTATAGCCGCCCTCAATGAGATTCCGGATAGTCGTCAGTCCGATGGAGGGAAGATCAACTCTTTCATCCTGCCCCGGTTTAACCATTTTCAAGGCTATACAGCCCTTGCCGCCAAGTTCTGCGCCGCGTCGGAGTGTGGCGTCCGTGCCTTCAAGGCATTCTACCGCAAGGATCATACTTTGTCGAACCACTATGCACTGACCGATGTCCATACGGCCCATTTCAGCGGCTATAGGCCATCCGTAGCGGATGTTTTCCCAGTCATCGGACGTGGGTTCTTTCCGGGTGAGCGTACCTTGAGGGCAACGCAATGCGGGTACAAGATCCGCCGCAGGCAGCACGCAGAACCCTTCTTTTTCCAGCTCTCCCAAGACGGCGCGCAACAGAGAGTCATCGCCCTTGTCGCGAAGAGAAAAAATAACCCGGGCAGCACGCAAATCCGGTCGTAAATCCAGCGCCCGCGGTTTATTGATGGTTCCTGCCATACACAGGCGGCGTACACCATGCCCATGAAACCAGGCAAGCAGTTTGTTCAGTTGCCCCAGGTGCAGAAGCTGAAAGGCATCAGCCATTTCTTCCAATCCAGGGTCGGTGTGTCCATGGAAGCCGCAAACTACAACTGAAAGCCCCATGCGCCGGGCTTCCTGGGCAATAAGATAAGGAAACTGGCCTCCCCCGGCGATAATCCCGATATTTGGCCCGTCCTGCAAAACATGCGTCATACGAGGTTTCAGCTCCAGTTTCAGGCCAGGGAGTTCTGGATGAGTTCGTACATCTTGTCGCTGATGGCCTGAAGATCGGGCTTTGCAAACTGGGCGTCGGCACCGACATTTTCACACTTGCGGGCCAGCGAGGGAGAAATGAGCGAGGAGAATATCGCAGTGGGAACAGCGCGTAGAACAGGATCTTCTTTAATGTAGCGGCAAAGAGTAAGCCCATCCATATTGGGCATTTCAATATCGCTGATGATGCCCTGGACAAAATCGGTTATAGGTGCCTTTTTTTCCTCGGCTTTCTGTTTGTAGCTCTGCAGGAGATGCCATGCTTCTTCGCCGTCCGTGACCTGAGTCACGTCAAAGCGGCCTTCCTGTTCCAGCTTGTTATACACCAGACGCCGAATACTGTTTGAATCGTCGGCGTGAATAATATGATATTTTTGCTCTGGCATGGGCGAGTCGTCTTCTTTTTCATCCATACTGATAGACAGCGCAGGGTGCAGTGTGGCGACAATAGCTTCCATGTCGAGCACAAAAATTACGCGATCTTCCAAACGCACCATACCGGTAATCGAGCCGCGGCTCATCTCCATGAGAAAACGGCTGGGAGTTTCAACCTGCTTCCAGCTGATGCGATGGATGCGGGTGACGCCGGAAACCAGGAATGCCGTCTGAACTTTGTTGAATTCGGTAATGATGATATTGGAATCGTCTCCGATGCTTCCCTTGTCGAGGTATTTGCATACGTCGATTAAGGGAACTATGCGGCCGCCCCGGTAGGGAAACGCTCCCAACACGCAAGGGTGGCGCATTTGCGGCATGGCTGTAACCGGCTGGGGACGGATTATCTCAACAACTTTGGATACGTTGATCCCGTAATATCCACGGTAGCCATCCCGTTCATTGATGAAAAATTCAACAATCTCCAGCTCATTGGTGCCGACTTCAAGCAGAATTTTTGACTGGGACATGCAACCTTTCTCCCTCTTGCCCTGGAAACAGCCGCTCCGGAAGCCCCGGAAACATACATTCGTCACCTGCAGGCTATATCGAGTTTTATACTGAAAACTTAAGGGACGTCATCAAGTTTGCCGCTGGTCACCGCAAAAGGATTTCAGATGGCAATCATTTACAGCAAGATAATTGTTTTTGCTGTGCAGAGCAAGTTTTATCAGTATCCTTCCCTGGGAAGCATTTTTGTCGAAATAAAAAACACTTCAGGTATGCCGTGTTGACAGGAAGAGAGTGTAAGAATATTTTAACCCAATTTTGAAAATTTTTGGTTCGCCGCAGGCAAAAAGGAGAACACTATGGCGCTGCACGTGGTCAATCATCCCCTTGTTCGGCACAAACTCGGTCTTTTGCGACGTGAAAGTACATCTACCAGCGAGTTTAGGATGGTGGCCAAAGAAATAGGGCGTCTGCTCACCTACGAAGCCACTCGGGAACTTCAGACGGAAACCAAAAGCGTTCAGGGCTGGGCCGGGCCGGTAAATATAGATTATATTTCCGGTAAAAAGGTGACTATTGTTCCTATTCTGCGCGCCGGGCTGGGGCTTATGGATGGGGTGCTCGATATGGTGCCGGGGGCCAAGATCAGCGTAGTCGGCCTGTACCGTAATGAACAAACTCTGGAACCTGTGGAATATTATGTTAAGCTGGCTAAATCAATAGATAAACGCATTGCTTTAATTCTTGATCCCATGCTGGCTACCGGCGGCTCGATGGTCGCGACCATTGAATTGCTGAAACGGAGAAATTGTCCCTGTATTCGTGCATTGACGCTGGTATGTGCGCCGGAAGGGGTGAAACGTGTCCTTGAAGCTCATCCCGATGTGGAAATTTATACTGCGGCGCTTGATTCGCACCTGAATGAAAAAGGCTACATTATTCCTGGATTGGGCGATGCCGGTGACAGAATTTTTGGTACGAAATAGTTTTCAGCCTTATTCCATACGCATAGCGCCATCTACACGATTCTACAGAACCTAAGTCATTTCAGCGTTGACCTCTTCTAACGTACGTTTGAAAAGTCGAGCCCTTTCAGGGGATGCTTATGTCCGATAATGATGTTGTCTATCGTTTCCGGCTCAAGGACTGTTTTCTTGGTGCACAGATGCTGTTTGTCGCCTTCGGTTCTTTGGTGCTGGTGCCGCTGCTGACCGGGCTGGACAGCAACGTGGCGTTGTTCACGGCGGGAATGGGGACGTTGATCTTCCAACTGTGCACGCGGGGAAAAGTGCCCGTTTTCCTTGCTTCCTCTTTTGCGTTCATCGCTCCCATCATTTACGGAGTCCAGACATGGGGGGTGCCCGCGACGTTGGGAGGCATGGTCTGCGCGGGAGGTGTCTATGTATTTTTCAGCATGCTCATCCGTTTTCGAGGAACAGATATCATTTTGCGTTTACTCCCCCCTATAGTCACTGGGCCGGTAATTATTGTCATAGGGCTTGTTCTTGCCCCGGTGGGCGTTAATATGGCGTTGGGAAAGACGGCGGACGGTTCGGTCATGTTATGTGCGGAAAATGTCGCGCTGCTCATTTCCATGATTTCGCTGACGGTGACAGTGCTGGTATCATTATTAGGGCGCGGATTCATGCGGCTTGTACCCATTCTCAGCGGTATTGCCGCCGGGTACGCTGTTTCCATGGTTATGGGAATCCACGACTTCAGCAAGGTGGCCGATGCCCCCTGGTTCAGCCTGCCGCCCTTTGTATTCCCGGAGTTCCGATGGGAAGCCATATTGTTTATCATTCCTGTGACTCTTGCTCCTGCCATTGAACATTTTGGGGATATCATCGCCATCAGTTCCGTGACGGGAAAGGATTTCCTCAAATCCCCCGGCATAAAAAATACGATGCTTGGGGATGGGGTGGCAACCATGGCGGCCAGTTTTGTTGGAGGGCCGCCCAATACCACCTATTCGGAAGTAACAGGGGCCGTTGCCTTGACACGTGCTTTTAATCCCGCGGTCATGACCTGGGCGTCCGTCTGCGCCATTGCTCTTTCCTGCATCAATAAACTGGGTGCTTTTTTGCAGTCCATTCCTTCCCCTGTTATGGGCGGAATCATGATTCTCCTTTTCGGAGCTATTATGGTAGTGGGGTTGAATACTCTCGTCCAGGCCGGGCAGGATCTCATGGAACCCCGCAATCTCGCCGTGGTGGCGCTGATCATTATTTTCGGCGTGGGGGGAATGACTTTCAGCATCGGTTCATTTCGCTTGGGAGGTATCGGACTGGCCGCCGTCACCGGAGTATTGCTGAATCTTATCTTGCCCGGCAAAAAGAAGGCTTTTCGGCAGGAGAGCGTATCTGCGCGGTAAATATAATGAAGCATATGGATGAAATTTTCATCAAAAAAACTTTATTGTTGGCTCTGTTCCGGAATAGTGTTGAGAATATCCTTGACCGCCGGAGGCACCAGCGTAGCGAGCTTGGAGGCTGATCCAAAGGCCGCGCAGCGTTCCCGTTAGCCGAGTCTCCGAGGCGTACGGGCATCGAGAGCAGAGATGAGGAGCGGTCAAATGTCACGCGGAGCGGAGCCTTTGGGCGGTTGCCGCCCGTGCCTTGGTAAAAATACACGTCTCGCGCAACGCCATCAACACGGTTCTACTACAGAGCCCGGTATCACGGAAATCAATTTTTGAAATTTTGGTCAAAAAGTTTTATCCACAAGGCATGGA
>CAJTSU010000216.1 GCA_910579055.1 uncultured Mailhella sp.
CCTTCAGGGAGGGGCAATCCGCACGCCCCCTATCCGTCGGCTGCGGAGTCAGTCGCCGAATGGGGCGACTGTGGATTGAAACATGACAAATTCCTCGTGAGGAGAAGCGGTTGAACGTCCAGTATGTGCCGGAGCCGCTGCGGGTGGAAGGATTTTTTCTCCGCGTTATTTTTGGGCAGGCTCTGTAGCAGCACCGTGTTGATGGCGCTGCGCGTGACGTGTAGTCACATAACAAAAGGGACAGTCCTCTCGAACTGTCCCTTTTGTTATGTGACGTCGGCGGAGCAGTGCTCCGCCGGGGCGTTGTCTAGTACATGCCGCCCATACCGCCCATGCCGCCCATATCGGGAGCGGCCGGAGCGGCTTCCTTCTTGGGCTTTTCGGCAATGGCGCATTCGGTGGTCAGCAGCAGGGAGGCCACGGATGCGGCGTGCTGCAAAGCGAAACGGGCCACCTGTTTCGGGTCGATGACACCGGCCTTGAGCAGGTCTTCATATTCGCCGCTGGCGGCGTTGAAGCCGAAGCCGTCCTTGCCCGCACGAACCTTTTCCACCACGACGGAGCCTTCAAAGCCCGCGTTGGCGGCAATCTGACGCAGGGGTTCTTCCAGAGCGCGACGGATGATGTTCACGCCGGCGATTTCATCGTCGTCGGCAACCTTCACGTCGTCAAGAGCCTTGAGGGCACGGATGAAGGCCGTACCGCCGCCGGGCACGATGCCTTCGGCCACAGCGGCGCGAGTGGCGTTCAGGGCGTCCTGCACGCGATCCTTCTTTTCCTTCATTTCGGTTTCCGTGGCCGCGCCAACCTTGATCACCGCAACGCCGCCGACCAGCTTGGCCAGACGTTCCTGCAACTTTTCACGGTCATAATCGGAAGTGGTTTCTTCCACCTGCGCGCGGATCTGCTTCACACGGGCCTTGATGTCGTCGCTCTTGCCCGCGCCGTCCACGATGGTGGTGTTATCCTTGTCAATATGCACGCGCTTGGCGGAACCCAGGTCGTTCAGCGTGAAGTTTTCCAGCTTCACACCGCGATCTTCGGAAGCCACAGTGCCGCCGGTGAGCACGGCGATGTCTTCAAGCATGGCCTTGCGGCGATCGCCGAAGCCGGGAGCCTTGACAGCGGCAACCTGGAGCACGCCGCGCAGTTTGTTCACCACGAGAGTGGCCAGGGCTTCGCCTTCCACGTCTTCCGCAACAATGAGCAGCGGGCGGTTCATCTTGGCGATCTGCTCGAGCACGGGCAGCATTTCCTTCATATTGGAGATCTTCTTCTCCTGCAGAAGGATGTAGGGATTGTCGAGATCGCACACCAGCTTTTCCGTGTCGGTCACGAAATAGGGAGAAAGATAGCCGCGATCGAACTGCATGCCTTCCACGGTTTCCAGCGTGGTTTCAAGGCCCTTGGCTTCTTCCACCGTGATGACGCCTTCCTTGCCAACCTTGCTCATGGCTTCGGCAATGATAGTGCCGATGGTGGCGTCGGCATTGGCGGAAATGGTGCCAACCTGGGCAATTTCCTTCTGATCGCGGGTGGGTTTGGCAAGGTTGCCGAGCTCTTTGATAACGGCGTCAACGGCCTTGTCGATGCCGCGCTTGATGGGCATGGGATTGCGGCCGGCAGCCACAAGTTTCACGCCTTCATGGTAAATGGCCTGAGCCAGCACGGTGGCGGTAGTGGTGCCGTCGCCGGCGGCGTCGTTGGTCTTGGAGGCGACTTCGCGCACGAGCTGGGCGCCCATGTTTTCGAACTTGTCTTCAAGTTCGATTTCCTTGGCCACGGATACGCCGTCCTTGGTGATGACGGGCGCGCCGTAGGCTTTTTCAATGAGCACATTGCGGCCTTTGGGGCCGAGAGTAACCTTCACGGCGTTGGCCAGCTTGTCCACGCCAATGGCCATACGGTCACGAGCTTTGGAATCGAACAGAATTTCTTTGGCGGACATGGTATTATCTCCTCAAATTCGTATGATTAGTCAATAATGGCCAGAATGTCATCTTCACGCATGACAAGATGCTCAACGCCGTCCAGCTTGATTTCAGTGCCGGCATACTTGTTGAACAACACATTGTCGCCCGCCTTCACGGACATGGCGATGCGCTTGCCGGATTCGTCGCTCTTGCCGGGGCCGACGGCCACGACTTCGCCGCGAGAGGGCTTTTCCTTGGCGGTATCCGGAATGAACAGGCCTCCGGCGGTTTTTTCTTCAGATTCAAGGCGTTTCACGAGCACACGGTCGTTAAGGGGCTTGAAGCTCATAACCACATATCCTCCCAAAAATTTTGGAAATACATTATCGGCCGGTAAGCGGGAATTCCCGCGGACACATCCGGCCTCGCGCCCCGGCGGGGCGCAGCGACCGGAGAAGCGCCCGCAAAACATCTCATGATGGGGCATCATTTCCGGCGTGAGAATAAATAAGTTCGGTTTTCCGCTTGGGAAGGGGGGAGAACATTTTTTTTCAAAAAAACTTTATAGCGCCACTATTTTTATAATTTTTTCAAAAAGTTATAATAACCACCCGTTCAGAACGGCAACGTTCGCCGCCGCCAGGCTGATGACAAACCCCGCTTCGCGGCGTTTGCGCCGTCCAAGCCGCCAAAGCGGCTTGACGGAAACGCACGAAAATCGCTCGTTTTACGGCGCGGCCAAGCCGCAAACGACCCGTTTTCACACGAGCCAAAGGCGGCATGTACCACGGGCCGGCTCGCTTGCGTTTTACGCGGAAAACGCTACGCTTGCGCTTCCGGCAGTCTTAAGGATAAGTTCAACATTATTCCACATTTTAATGCTTTTGAAAGAGGTGTATTATGGAAGAATTCAGACGAGGCTGTATAAATGATTTTATAAAAAATGATCTCTGTCATGTAGTGGATGGATATCAAAGAACATATGATATTTCCTATACAAAAAATTTTCTTGCATCATTTCCCTTTGAATTCATACCTTATAAAGACAGTATAAAAACTCATAAAAAAGCTTATGCTGTTCTGCGACATGATGTTGATCATTCACTTCGGAGCGCATTGGCCATGGCAAAAATTGAACATGATTTGGGTATACGGTCTTCGTATTTTTTGCTCCATCCTGATGGCCTTGTGAACAGGAAAAATTATTTCGGTCAGATAGTAAATAATAAAATGGAAATTTTTCCCTGGCTTATAGATGCAGCTCTTTATCTTCAAGATTTGGGGCATGAAGTTGGATTGCACAATGATCTTGTTTCTCTTTGGGTAGGCACGGGTATGTTGCCAAGTGATGCTCTTGATGCAATCCTTACTATCCTGCGCTCCAAAGGAATTCATATTTTTGGTGCTATTGCGCATGGGTCTTATGCATGTTATCAATTTAAATTTATTAATTCAGAAATATTTATCGGAGAAAAAAATTATTCAGAAAAGATGGGTCGCCCTGATCCTTTTACTCTGAAGTTGCAGGAGAGAGAGAGAGAGAGAGAGAGAGAGAGAATTATCATTATTTAATTTGGATTTTAAAAAATACGATCTTAAATATACAAATAATACATATGCATCAAATTTTGATATGCACTATTCTGACAGTAATAATATCATAAGAATATCTATAGATAAAAATACACTTGAATTAAAAGAAGAGACAGATATTGGAAAATTTATTAGCAAAGAATTACTAAAATTTGACCACACCCCGCATATACATGCGCTTGTGCATCCATGCCACTGGACATTCAGAGTAAATTTCAGAAGTGAAGTACAAAGTAATGATTTAAAATCTGTTATTGTTGATATGCATAATAGTGAATTGAAAAATAAAAAATTTATTCTACAACATGCTCAAAATATTAGCGGCAGGGATTTAAGTGGAAATATATTAAAAGCATATGACAACTCCTATCTAACAAAACGAAATTATTTTCAACAAGAGCCTTACTTTGGATTTTTAAAAAAATTAATACACGTATCAACAACTGATATTTTAAATATTCTAGAAGTCGGATGTGGTCAAGGAGAATTTCTTTATCATGCGTTCTGTTTTGCAACAAATAAAAAGAGAGGCGCTGAACAGGAAATTCGAGCTGTAGGTATTGACGCATCATTTGTGGCAATTGCCGATTGTGCTGTCAGGTATCCTCAATGCCAATGGGTAGTATCAGAAGGTGATGATTTTTTAAATGATATGCTGAATAAAGAAAAAATATATAATCAGATCCCATACCAATACGACCTCATTCTTGATAAAACAGGACTGACAGGTATTGATGACTTTCCTTCCGCCTTTGCTGTTCTAAAAAAAATACACAAGATATTAAGCCCGCAGGGGCGCTATGTTTATATTGCAAGCCAGGAATTTTATAATCGCCGTTATGGGGATCGTGAAAAATGGCCGCTGCACTGGGCGCAGATTGTGGCGAAAGTATTCGATAAGGTGAGTATCTGCCACGATATTCCAAATCAGATCCTTTTGGTGTGCGAGAAATAGACGTGTCGAGTTTTATCTTTTGGCGCTGTTCCTGAATAATGTTGCCAGCGTTGCGCTGCGCGTATGGTTTTGCTCCGGCACAGACGGCAACATTCGTTGCCGCAAAGGCCGCAGCATGTATCCACGACCGACTCGCTCGCGCCTTCATGAAGCCACACTTCACTCGGCTCCGCTCCGCGTGACATTGCTTCCGCTCCTCATCTCTGCTCTCGATGCCCGTACGCCTCGCTCTGCTCGGCAACGGG
>CAJTSU010000217.1 GCA_910579055.1 uncultured Mailhella sp.
CAGTGTACCAGTTTTGCTAAACATCGTTTAGTAAAAATTTGGAAGATCAGTAATATATTCTTTCGGCATCGCCCTGCGAAAAATTTCTATGTAATTACCCGGAGCGTTTTCAACCCCCAACGTCTTGCCAATTTCCTTGTATTGGCGCGTGATTTCGTGTTTGGCGAGTGGGTGGGTGAATTCTCTGGTAACCTTATTCGCTAATGTGACAAGAATGTGTATATGTGCTTCCATTTGTTCGATTTCGTTTTTTAATTTGCCTTCTCGTCCCGCTGCGCTGGTATATTTCTCCGTCATTTCCTTGTATTTCTTTTTCAGCTCTTCAATCTCCCTGTTGAGTTTTGCGGCATCACAGCTTGGAGCTACACTGCTTTCGCCACACCAGCGCGTCTGATTTTCCTCCACAATTGCGGAAAGTTGTGTGGCATCGCAACAATATTCAGGCGAGCCGAGAGCAAAAAACTTATTGAACCCAAAGAGCATGGGAGAAAGAAAGTTGGAAACTTCACGGCAATCCACGCCGGGTTTTCCTCCCGCCGGGATTGCTTCATGACTTTTGAACACCCGGATACGATAATGGCGAAGCGCTTCCAACTGTTCATGGTTCGTGGAAGCATGCAGCATGAGCATGGCTTCACTCAGACGGATTGCGTGATCAACGTGATGTTTGCGCCATGTTCCCACATAAAGCGCACAAAAGGCGCAGATGCTCCAAACCGCGGCCCCGCCGATCACGACGCACCAGAGCAGTATCAGCGCTACTCCTGCAAGTGAAACTCCTTGCGTAAGTTTAATAACGGTAAACATGGTCGTCAGCCATGCCACGAGAAAGGCAAGGCCACAGCTCAGAACAGCAATCAGCAGAAATTTGATAATCGAACCGTTGGGAATAAACTTCATGGGAGAATCTCCCATTGTCCGCCCTTGCTGGGACCGATGCGGCGCAAGATGCCCTTTTCCTTGAGCATGGTTGTTCTGTAAAGAATCGTGCGTCGGCTCACGTTTAGAACAGTAGCGAGTTCGGTTGTGGTTATGCGCGGATTGGCGGAGATACGCTCAAGGAGCGCAAAAAGTTCTGGTGCAATTTCCGGTGCAATATCGCGCAGAGTTGCATCAGAAAGCCCTTGTTTCTGGTGCAAATTTTGTGTTTTTGATGCAAGTTCTGGTGCAAGTACCCCAGTGTTTTCCGCAGGCCGGTGGGTTCTGCGTACAATGGCCTTGAACAGCGAACTCTCCCAATCGTCTTCAAAATCAATATCCGGCCATGCCTTAAGAGCGCGCAAAATGCCGGAGCCGATGCCATGGTAGGGCAAAAGCCCCTTGGCGGCGTAAGAAATCAGGATGGGGTTGCGGATATTGGAATTGCCGGCTTTGATATTGGCTATGGTCAGATTGTTCGGCAACGTGCCGGGGCTGATGATTTCCACGCGGTCATCAAAAATGAAAATGCGGATGGGCGCACTGACAAGATAATCCCTGTGTACAAGGGCGTTGACCAGCAGTTCCTCAAAAACCTGTTCCGGTATTTCCGGCGTGCCCGGTGAGTTGACGCCATTCTTGCCCTGTACCTTGTGCAGGTTGCGCATGACAAAAGCTAGGGCATCCTTGAAAAGTCTGCTCAACGGGCCTTCAAAATCTTCGGTGTCATCGTAGCTGTCAGCATGAACGGCAATTCCCGGAAAGCGGACGCCTTTTGCCACGAACTGCGGAAAAATCAGCTCCGGCTGTTCGGCAAAAAGCAGCACTCCGGCCAGATTGAGATTTCCATCGCCAGCGGCGAGGTTCAGATTTTGCAGCAGGCGCAGTTGTTCTGCGTGGGTATCCGGGAAGTCACTGTCATACCGCTTTTTCAAAAAATCCCGGAACAGCAGCTTGTCCAGTTTGTTAATGCCCGCCTTTGTGGGCAATTCATCGGCATGGAATTGGCTGGTATACTGAAAAAGACGGCGCAGTTCCTCTTTTGAATTGATACGTCGCTTGTCCGCCCCGGCTTTCAGCCAGATGACGCCTTTCCTGTCAAAGTAGGGTTTGTCCATTCCTGCAGGAACGGTCAGGGCGATAACCACATTTCCATTTTCAAGAAGAATGTTCTGCGTCTGCACCACAAGCGGGCTGCGGACATGCTGGCTGGCGGCGTTGCCGATCAACTGGTTCGCATCATGCAATTCTCGGGATGTTATGCCGGACAGTGTTCCATCATCCTGCACGCCGATAAAAATGACGCCGCCGTTGGCATTGGCGAAGGCGGCCATTTCCGCAGCCAGAGAATCCGCATTGTCGATTCGGGACTTGAACTGGCGTGTGCTGTCCTCGCCTGCGGCGGCCTGTTCCCTGAGCGTTTGAAGTGTGAATGCCATGCCTGCTCCTTACAGTACTATCTTTTTCCGCACCATGTGTACACAATAATCGGAACAGCCGCAAAAGCTACCGTTGGCCGGACAGAATGTCCGCCGCCGCGTTGCTGGCAGCGGCCAGCGTTTCCGGCAAGAATTGGGCGTACTTCTTTTTGGTGAAATCCACATTCTTGTGCGTCAGCATTTCCGAGATCATATCCATGCTGAATTTTCCGCTGTTGGCAAGGCTCACGGCAAAATGATGGCGCAAGCCGTGGAAGGGCCGAAACTTGGGCGGCAGGCCCGCCGCCTTGCGGAAGCGGTCAACCGCTGTGCAGTCTTTGCGCATCTCGCCGTTTTTGCCGGGGAAAACATAGGGGCTGCCGGGAAAATGTTCGTCACGCCATGCCATTTGTTCTTGTAACAGTTCTTCCACCAGGGAACTCATGCCGATGGAGAGGGTTTTTCTGCCCTTGGGATCACGCAGGCGGATGAGCTTGAGATCGAAGGCCACGTCCTCATCTTGCAGCTTGAACATCTCCCCGCGTCGCATACCGGTAAAAAAGGCCAGCAAGAGCATATTGCCCACATCGCGGGCTGGCCATGTGCGGGCGCAATCCAGAAAGCGGCGAGTTTCTTCCGGCGTCAGATGCTCAATAACCTCATTGTCCTTGACGGGCATTTCGATCTGAAAGGCAAGATTGGGGCAGCGGTTGGTCTTGACGCCAAAATTGATGATGCGCCGCAGAAGCTCAAGAGTATTCCAGAGAGTGGCCGGTTTGCGTTCGCTCAGGGATTTGCGCAGCTCCTCCACCATCTGGGGCGTGATTTCCGAGACGCTTCGCTTGCCGAACAGCAGTTTGAGGTGTTTGAGGTAACGGTTGCGATCCGTGGTCAGCCCTTTGAGGGTCGGCCCCTTGATGTCAAAATATGCATCCGCAATTTCGGCAAAGGGCTTGTCTTTCTCCGCCTGTTCGCGGCGGAGTTCTTTGGCGGTTTTGACTTCTTCTCCATGTCTGATGGCCTTTATCCGATCAGCGCGAATTTCCGCCGCCACGTCCGGCCCGTATCCCTCGGAAATTTTGCCTACCTTTTCCCAGATAAGACGACGCCCGGAACGAAAGTTGATGACAAAGCATAAATCCGGCGAACCATTATAAAGCTCGCGCAGCTCATACACATACACCCCAGCCCATTTTTTGGGGTGATACCGCTTGTATTTTGAGGCCATGCTGGATACCCAAGCCTGAAAAAGATTGTCCCGACGCGGGGGAAAGGAACTCCTGGCCGGCAATTTCGCCCTAACCTATTCCTAACCAAACCGTCAATTCCTAACCATGTGAAGCAATCCCCATCAAAAAAGTAATTTTCATAACTTATTGAAAATAAAAATAAATCAATGTGTATCCATCTGTGTCAAACTCGTTCAAATTATATCAAAAAGGGCTCATAACCCGAAGGTCGTAGGCTCAAATTCTGCCCATGTAACAAGAATAAAATCAGATGGTTAGCTGTAAAAAGCTGACCGCCTTTTTGTCTATCGAAAACCTCCCGCTAGGCGGGAGGTTTTCGATAGACAAAAAGAACCCCGGCTTTGAGGCCGGGGTGGAAGTCGTCAGGCGTGGTCTGCTGTGTGCGCATCCCGCGTCAGGCAGTTGGCGATCCAGACTTTGACCAGTGATTGGCGTGTAACGCCGAGATGGGCCGCCTCTTTGTCAAGAGCATCGACCATCCATGCGGGGAAGTCCACATTGACACGCTTGGATTTCAGGTTGGGGCGTTCCGCCCCGGACATGTCGGCAAAGGGGAGGACACTTCCGCCGTTGTCGAAATGCTCGTCAAATTCAGTCGCTTTCATAGGCTTCTACCTCATCTTTATGCGAACGCCGGACGGAAATCAGGCGCACAACACCTTCGCGGCACGTCATTATGGCCGTCCAGTGCTTCCCGTGCAATTTGCCGATACAAGTTTGACGCGGTTCATCCTCAAAGCACAAGGGGAGAATGAGGAGCCTTTCATCTTCCCAAAGCTCTTGTGCTTCTTGGAAATCAAGCCCATGTTTCTGCTTGTTGCTGGCGCTTTTGTTTTGGTTATACTCAAATTTTATACAAAAATTATATTGTTTTTATTCTGTAATTGTCAACATAAAAACTGGCTCCGACTTTCCAAGTGGAACCTTTATATACCCACTCGTACTGGTCGGAGCCAGTTTCTAGAGCATATTGCTATTGAAAATATCTAAAAATTCTTTAGACTAGTGTCTAATTGCAAAAGTTTCGCGCATTATTTCTAAGTTGGCATCCCTTGAC
>CAJTSU010000218.1 GCA_910579055.1 uncultured Mailhella sp.
TTGCCTCCATATCCGCCCTCATTTCTTCCGGCGGGCCAGCGCCCGCCCCAGCCGCCGAAAAAAGGGCCCGTGCGGCCCCTGAAGAAAGAGATGGGTGTTCATCGTCCCCTTCTCCGCAGGAAGCCGCGCACGGCAACGGCAAGCCTCGACCAGACACGCCCCCGCATCTGGCCGTCCGGCTGGAGCAGACGGCGGCAGGCATCCTCGGCCCGGCAAAAGTTCCCTGTCTGCCAGTCGTAATAGGAGGGATAGAGCAGCAAGGCTCCGGCCACCAGTTCATCCAGAGTCAGACGAGCCTTGCGGCGGGGAAAGGTCTGCCTGTCTTCCGTCAGCCCCCATCCGGCATAAAACGGCCCGCCGTAAGTGAACACTTTGACCCCGCGCAGCAATGCCTCAAAGCCGGTCTGGGAAGTCAGGGTATGCACCTCATGAACCAGCGGCAGAAGTCGGCCCATGGGGAAGTCGCGCAGTATGACATCCGCGTGGCGCAGAACGTCCGCATCGGGAATCGCGCCCTGTCGGTTTCCGCTTTCCACATCAGGATGCGGCTTGTAGATGATGAAGGCGTCCGGTCTGGCTTCCCGCGCGGCCCGCAATACATCCGGATTGGTCATGCCGAAGCCGCCGCAGCGCACGGAGGCGTCATCCTCCACCTGCCCCGGCACGAGCACGAGGGTTTTCCCTTTCGGGAATTTTGGCGGCAGAGCGGCCCGGAATCCCGTATTGTATTTGGTCAGCCCCTTGTCCAGAATCAGGGCGCGCAGGGCGGCGGCACGATCCAGCAGCGCGGTATGGTCGGGATGTTCCGGCATGGCGTTGCAAATATCTTCCAGTTCGCTGGGCCGGGAGGGATCGTAATAAATGCCCTTTCTGTCCACCACCAGCGAATAGGGCCAGTTGAAATCCGATCCCAGGCCCACGGAACGGATGAAGCCGTCCTCCATACGCGCCAGCGTCACGCCCGTATTGTCACACTCCCTTTGCAGCGCTTCATCCACGTTGGATGACCATACCACAATTTCGCCGCCTTTGGCCCAGGCCGCAAGGACGGCCTGTTTTTTGTCCTGAAAGAACTCCACCTCGCCGCCGGTGGATTGCAGATAGGCTTTTGCGTAAGGCCGTTTCCACCAGCGAAAGCCCACGCAGGCATGGAAGCGACGGTTACGCTCGTTCTGCCTGCGCTGTTCGGCCAGCAGGCCGATAGTATCATGAATGTCGCAGCGTTCGCCTCGTATGGGATTCACATAGCGGGCATAGAGTAAATAGGCGGCGGCGAAGACTTCCTCAAGACTCCGCCGCCGCTGACGGCGTGAGCAGGTTTGCCGGTCTCTGGTCAGCCCCCATCCGGCATAGAACGGCATGCCGAAGCAATGAACCTCCTTGTCGAGCATGAGGGCTTCAAAGCCCATCTGTGAGGTGACGGTATACACCACATCCGCCCCGGCCAGCAGGGAGAGCGGCGCGCAGTCCGCAGCGATGACCCTGACGCCACGTCCGGCGGCATAGTCTGCCAGATAGCCGCGTTTTTTCCCGGCAATGACATCCGGGTGCGTTTTTACCCAGACATGGGAAAGCGGGTATGCGGCTAATGCCTCGTTCAGCATTGTGCGGAACGTAGCTTCATCTGCGCCGCCGAGCGCGACACTGGCGTCGCCCACCGTCTGATCGAGAACCAGCACACGGGGAGCCGCTATGTCTCCCCATATCCATTCCTGCGCATCAGGAGCATGGTTGTACTTGCTCAGGTTATATCGGGTGATGTCTCGCATGGCGCGCCGGGCGGAATCCATCAGCTCCGGCGTTTCCCACCCGGAAGCATTGAGAATGTTCTCCAGGTCGGACGGCTCCCCGGCGTCATAGTAGATGCCCGTATGATCCACCACCAGCGAGAGCGGCTGCGCTCCCTTGCAGCCCAGGTCAAGGGAACGCAGAAAGCCGTCCTCCAACGCGATGTACGGGAGGTTGTGTTGAGCCGCGTAGCGGCGGGCCTTGTCCGCTGTGGGCTTGTGGCCCCAGCCGAGGACGAAGGACGAAGAAAAATCCTCCTTTTCCTGCCGCAGCAGAGCGTTGGCTATGCGGAGCGGAAGTTTTTTTGAGAAGAAGAGCATCGTCTGTCTCTGGACCTACTCATTGAAATGCAATTGAAAGCCTTAGTTTTTTGCATAAATATACCATAATTTTCTATAATCTAAATATCTTTATTAATAAATAAAAATCGAAATATACGAACTATAGCATATTTAGAATCACTACAAAATGTATATGGATTATTGATTAATTTTCTGAATAATCTATAAATTTTATTTTTTCCCTTATGGTGTTTTTTTGCGGTATATGATGTCGTTTGTATTTTGCAATTTTTATCTTTTTGAGATATTGAAAAAATAAAAGGATCATAAAGCGGTGAATTAAATTGAATACATTTTTTATTTATATTTTTATAAAATACATTATTTAAATTTATATTTATATTATAATAATCTATATTTTGTGTAATAGTTAATCTTGAATTGTTATTATATTGTTTTTCATACGTGGTCATTTTCCCAAATGAATAAAATCTATCAATTAAATATGCTATAAAACGTAGACTTATGTCTCGATCTGGAGTAAATCCTTGTTCTAGTATAGAGATAACATCAGAATATGTATTAACCTTTATATTTAGCTTGTCATGTGCGTAAAATACTTTTGATGCATAAAGAACTGGTTTATTCCATAAAAGTGACAATACTCCAACACCAGAATTCATTAATAAAATATAATCTGATATATCAATTAAATCTTTAATATTGATATCATTAACAAATATTACATTTTCTATATGCTCATCAGCATCTGATAGTGGATGTTTTTTTACAAGTATTACCCATTCAGATGTAATATTTCTTGCAACGTCATTAACCAATTTTATAAAGTTATCATAATTTCCAATATCTCCAGCAAATATTGTTGTAACAGTATCGCTTCGTGATTGGAGAGGTACAAAAAGTATTTTTTTTCCTTCTGGTATATTGAGTCTATCCATTAGATGTCTTTTTCCAATACGAAAACTTTGTTTCTCTAAAGATACATCACAATTTTTTTCTTCTTTAATGTATTCATATACAAGTTGTTTTTTATTTTCTGATATTTCATAATCCCAATATTTTTGATTATACATACTACTTTCACTACAAAATCCTGTAGGGTCAATAAACATTGAATCCCTAAGAGCACCTCTCTCGACAACAAAAAAATTTATATTAGAATTTTTTATAATATTATATATCTTTGTTCTTTTTTTGTTTGCATATGGATTTGTAAATACTACCCTATTAATATTATTAATTTTTATATATTCCAATATATCAACATGATCAAAATATTCATAACCATGAATATAAATATTACCCCAATATGGGAGTATATTCCTACTATATATAAAACACCCTTTACCAAATATCAGGGATCTTCCCTGATGTATATCAGGAAGAACTGGTAAATAATGTCCTTCATTTTCAAATTGTTCAATACATTGAAGAAATAAATTCTTATTATTTATATGCCTTTTTCTATTTCTCCATACAGTATCTATAGGATGATATATATGAAATAAAATTATATTTTTTCTGTTACACAATTCACCATGTAGACGAAATTGTGATCTCCATCCACAATAATCAAATTGTCTTGAAAATGTACCACCAATAAGTTTCTTATAATTAGCAGGCGTATGAAATTTTTTTGATAATCTGGTTATACGGAATGCATATTCTAAATCTTCTAGGCCCCATCCACTAAATTCCTCATTATAACCACCAATCGTTAAATAATAATATCTATTTATAATTATAACAGAGCTTGCTGGCATGAAAAATATATACCAATCATTTTCTCCTAAAAGTAAACGACGTATAAACTCTTTTCTTTTCTGAATTGGATTATTTAAATATTCGTGACTGGATATATCTGTTAAATAAACTACAGGAATACTTATAAAATCGTCATCATTATTACATAAATCGTTACTTTCAATTTCAGATAATATACTATTATAATATCCATCATACGGACACAAATCTATATCTTCATGGACTATATATTTAGTTTTTGCATATTGCGCCCCAATATTGCGTGCTCTCCCAGGAGAAAAATAATCCTCTCTTGAGTCTATATACAAAAAATCAAAATTATTTAATTTGCATATTTTTTTAGTCCTATCAGCATCACTCAGACTAGAACCATCATCAACAATCATAAAATTAATTTTATTTGAAACTTGTAAATCATATTTCTTTCTATAATTTATGCGTTCTATCATATTATAATGTAAATTTTGTCTATATGTTACTATAACAGTAAGTATTGAATTAGGGTTTTTTGGTGCATACTCAAAAAATTCTATTTGATATTTCATGGTATTAGCTCCAAGTTAAAATTGGTTAAAGTATCGAGCTAGTGTCTAATTGCAAAAGTTTCGCGCATTATTTCTAAGTTGGCATCCCTTGA
>CAJTSU010000219.1 GCA_910579055.1 uncultured Mailhella sp.
CGTTTATCGGGGTTGCCCTGGACGAAGTGGAAGCTCTTGTTGCAAGAAATTGAGGTTTGCCATCATTCTAAGAAAACATTGATTAAAGTGTTTCCTTTTGGTCTTGGGGAGGGGCAAGACCTCTCGCAAGCCGCGAAGAGAGAAAATTTATTTTTCCCGTTAAATGAACGAATTGGTGTGCATTTTCCAAAGAAGCTTTTGCCTCTTTGGGCATGAAGTTGGCTTATTCTGCGGATAAATCAGCGCTTCCTTATAATCGGAACCGTTTTGTTGTAGAATAGTGTTGAAACTATCCTTGACCGCCGGAGGCACGCGCAGCGTTTTGAGCGCGAAACGCAAGCGAGCCGGCCGTGGATACATGTTGCCGCTGGCCCGTGTGGAACACGGGTTTTCTTTGCGGCAATGAATATTGCCGCCCGTGCCGTAGTAAACATATACGTCCCGTACAGCGTTATCAACATGGTTCTGCAACACAGCCATCGGAACTCCTGTTTTGACAGGCTCTCATCATTATTATAAAAAAGTTAAAGCGTTATAAATAGGAATGTATTTGATGATTGGTTCAAGCACTGACTGGAAACTGACAACGACTGCCTATGCTCATCAACGGGCGGCGATAGAAAAACTCTCGCAGCTCAGGGTCGGTGCTCTATTTATGGATATGGGAACAGGGAAAACCCGCACAGCCCTTGAGCTCATCTGGCTTCGCAGGAGGCGTATCGCAAAATGTGTCTGGTGCTGTCCAGTATCGCTCATGGAGGAAACCCGCAGAGAAATTCTCCGGCACACGTCCTGTACTGATACAGATATTCACATGGTGGGGCCCCGGACACGAGAAGAGAACATACCGCAGGCCGGGTGGCATATTGTCGGCCTGGAAAGCCTTGGGAGTTCACCCCGTGTGGTCCATGCCGCCGACAAGTTGATCGACAATGAAACGTTTCTTGTGATTGACGAGTCAACCTATATCAAAGGGCATCGGGCGAAACGAACACGGCGGCTTATCAGGTTCGGCACCCGGGTACCATATCGGCTGATTCTTACCGGAACGCCGATCCAGCAGGGAATCGAAGACCTGTATACACAGATGGAATTCCTTTCTCCGTTGATTTTGGGGTATCCCTCAAGGCATGCCTTTCAGAGTGCTCTTGCCGAGTTTCAAGACCGAAAGCAGACGTTTTCGATTGAAGGCATCAGCCTTGATGGAGTGTGCCGCACCATAGCCCCCTATGTATATCAGGTCAGCAAGGAAGATTGTCTGAAGTTGCCTCCGAAACAGTATCGCCGTATTTTGTGCGGTTTTTCCGAGGAGCAGGCAAGTTTTTACCAGGCAGTAAAGAATCGTTTCCTCGATGAGTTCAATCGCTATGGCCCCTCTGATCTCAACATGGCGATTTTCCGCTTGTTCAGCGGACTGCATGCCGTCTCCTGCGGCGTTCTGCCATCCGGTTTTTCGGGCGCCAAGCGCCTGAGGAATCGGAGGCTGGATACCTTGTTCAATGAACTCAGGCAGCTCAGAACCAGCCATGTGGTCATATGGGCAAATTATCTTGAGTCGATCATCGCGTTGAAAGAGGCGCTTCCCACGGCATTTCCACAAATACCGGTGTATAGTATTCACGGCCGAGTTCCGGCAATGGAGAGAACGGCGCAGATTGATCTCTGGAAAAAAAGAGGCGGTGTGCTTGTGGTGACGCAGGGGACGGGAGGCTACGGGCTGACGCTGACGGAATCACACCAGGTCTTTTTCTATTCTGAAAACTGGCGATATGCGCTCAGGCTCCAGGCTGAAGACAGATGCCACCGGATAGGCCAGAAGTGCAGCGTATGCTACGTTACCCTTCAGGGCGAAAGCCGTTTTGACGAACGCATTTGTTCAGCTCTTGCCCGAAAAGCCGATGCGCTTGAAGAACTGAAGAGGGAAGTCAGGAGGTTGAACGGAAACCGGAATGCCATAAGGAAACTGATGGAGCAAGCGGTATGAAGTATTGGCTTGACAGGGATGTGTTCAGTGCGGCGCGCTCGCGGCTGGAGGAAGTTTTTGACGCTTTTGAACGGGTGTTTGTTTCTTTTTCCGGCGGAAAGGATTCCGGGGTCGTGGTTCAGCTTGCACTGGATATCGCTCGTGAAAAGGGGCGTCTTCCGCTTGACGTGCTGCACATTGATCTGGAGGCGTGGTACGCACATACCAATGCCTTTGTCACCCGCATCATGAGCAGACCCGACGTCCGTCCACACTGGATATGCCTGCCTATTCACCTGAGAAATTCCGTATCACAAATTCAGCCGCACTGGCTGTGCTGGGATCCCGATGCAAGGGATTTATGGGTTCGCAAACTTCCTGTCCATCCGGGGGTCATCGCGGACGAGACATACTTTCCATGGTTCAGGCGGGGAATGGAATTCGAGGAGTTCGTCCCTTCATTTGCAAAGCATTTTGCGGAGGGGCGTCCCTGCGCCTCGGTAGTGGCCATTCGGTGCGATGAATCCCTGAATCGCTTTCGGACCATTGCCTCTACGACCAAACGCCGGTGGAACGAAAGAAGCTGGAGCACAGTAACTCCTTCCGGTGTCGTCAATATTTATCCGATTTATGACTGGAAAACAGAAGATGTGTGGACGGCCACAGGCCAGCGGGGATGGGATTACAACAAGATTTATGATCTTATGTATCTGGCCGGAGTGGGTATTCACCAAATGCGTCTCTGTCAGCCGTACGGTGATGATCAGCGCAATGGACTCTGGCTGTTTAAAATACTTGAGCCGGAAACCTGGTCCAGAGTGGTTGGACGCGTACAGGGTGCCAATTTCGGCAATCGTTATGTAAAACTTTCCGGAAACGTGCTCGGCAATATCCGCATCCATCTTCCAGAGGGACACACATGGAGGAGTTATACCGAGTTTCTGCTCGACACCATGCCTCCACTAACGGCAGAGCACTACAGAGAGAAAATCAACACCTTTCTGAAATGGTGGGCGAAGCATGGTTTTGAAGAAATTCCGCAAGAGGCCGATCCGAAACAGGAATCCCGCCGCAAGGCCCCGAGCTGGCGGCGCATCTGCAAGACGTTGCTGAAAAATGATTATTGGTGCAAAGGGCTGAGTTTTGGCCAGACAAAGCGTGATATGGAGCGACAGGCGCAAATCATCATGAAATACATGGAGCTATGATGCAATTGCTGGAATTCAGGCATGAAAATGATCCGGCAAGGAACCGGGAGCTGTTCGGGCTGATGGGAGAGTACGCGACAAATTCGGCCGTTTGGGAAAAGATGGGAGGCACTATCAGTTCCGAGCCGGGACGTCTCTGGTTCATTGCCACGGAAGGAGAAGCAAGGCACGTTGTGGCGTTCGGCTCAATGCGTTTCGGGCGGACGCGGACCCGTATCCTTCACTTATACGCGCTTGAGGAAGGAGCGGATATTCCCGTACTGGAACATTGCCTTGAGTGTGCTCGGAAAAGCGGCACGGCACATCTGACAACCACAGATTACTGGACAAGAAAAAAACTGTATCTGGAGTATGGGTTCACCCCTGCCCGAAAAGTCGGACGCTTCATGCGCTTTGAGAAGGATTTTACTCGTGAAAGTTGATGAACTTTTGTCCGAACTGGAGTGTGCCCTCAGGGAAGAAAAAAGCGATCTGGACAGACGCGTTGACGTATACAATCGTATTGTTTCTGTGGCAGCATCGTATCTTGATATTCCGCATCCGGTGGTATGCCCGCAGCTTGTTCCGGTGGAAGAAGTCCGGGGAAATGACTATAATCCAAACAGAGTCGCGCCACCCGAAATGCGGCTGCTCAAGTTGTCAATCCACAAGGACGGTTTCACTATGCCCGTTGTGGTGGCCCGCGAGGGCAAGGGGCATGTCGTGGTGGATGGTTTTCATCGGCGACAGCTGGCGCAGACAGATGTACAGATACGGGAAAGCCTTGGCGGGTATTTACCCGTGGTCAGGATCGACAAGACTGGTGAGGAATGCATCACTTCCACAGTCAGGCACAATATGGCACGGGGTACACATCAGGTAGAGCTGACGGCAAAGCTGGTGACGCTACTCCGCAATCACAAATGGACAAACGAAAGGATAGGTAAAGAGCTCGGTATGGACCCGGATGAAGTGTTACGGCTGAAGCAGATGCAAGGGCTTGCCGAAGCCTTTGCCGACCGGGAATTTTCGCGGGCATGGGATATATGTTTTCCAAACGTGACGAAAACTCAGGAATGAAGTGCATGGAGGTGCCCGCGGGCCGGTACCGGATTCTCCTCCCGGCGGGGGCCGGCTGCGGATTGAAATATGAGCTTCATAGGGCGCTGAACGCTTTGCTGCGGAAAGGGTGTTGAGGCTCTGTGTTGATGGCGCTATACTATTAGAGCGTTTTGCGATTGAAAGTATCTTCCAGCCAGGATCCCATGTTCTGGCGCACAGGTTTCACGCCTGAAGCCGGAGCTTGCTCCGCTGTCCATG
>CAJTSU010000220.1 GCA_910579055.1 uncultured Mailhella sp.
CTCCGGGGGGAGAAGTCCCCGTTCTTCCGAGTTGGATTTTACGTGATATGGCGGCGCGGCGCCCGCTGACGCCTCGATTCTTCAACCTTCAAAAACCAGGAGCATCCCTTGGACGCTGATTCCCACAGTAGCATGTGGTCGCGGCTTTTTTTCCGTCTTGGCGGCAGAAACGAGGATCACCTCGAGCAGGCTATCAAGGAGGCCCGCGAGGAAGGAGAGCTGAAAGCTGAAGAAGGCTCCATGCTGCTTTCCATTCTGACGCTGGATGAACTTCAGGTGCAGGACATCATGACGCCCCGTACCGATATTGATTGCGTCGCGTCGGGCACATCCGTCGCCGAGGTGGCGCGCGCCATCACGGAAACCGGGCATTCCCGCCTGCCTGTATACAATGGAACCAGAGACAATATCATCGGCATCGCCTACGCCAAGGATACCCTTGAGTATCTGGTGCGCCCGGACGGGCATGAGGTGCCGGTGGACAGGATCATGCGCACGCCCTTTTTTGTGCCGGAAACCAAGATTTCCAGCGAACTGTTGCAGGAGTTCCGTTCCCGCAAGAACCACCTGGCCATTGTGGTGGACGAATACGGCGGAACTTCCGGCCTGGTGACCATTGAAGATCTGCTGGAAGTCATTGTGGGAGACATAGAAGACGAACACGATGCTCCGCGCGAAGAAGATTTCCACCAGCTTGCGGACGACGAATACGAAATTTCCGGCCGGGCCTGTCTTGAGGATCTGGAGCCGCTGGGCATAGCCCTGGAGTCGGACGAGGTGGATACGCTTGGCGGCTACCTGAGCCTGGACGCCGGGCATGTGCCGCAGTCGGGCGAGGAGTTTGATCTGGCGGGCTGGCGCTTCAGTGTGACGGACGCCGACGCCAAGCAGATTCACAAGGTTCACGCCCGCCGGCTGACGCCGGAGCAAATCCGTCATGATGCAGAGAACGGCGTCAGTTCCTGAGTAATGCGGTTCGCGGTGCCGCCCATGCCGGAGCAAAGGCACACGTTGCGCACAGCGCCGTCAGCACTGTTCTACGACAGAGCGCGCACGTTATGTTTTTTCTTGACATGCTCCGGGAGCAGGTCTAATGAAATCTTTTTGACCGGACGGTTCGGTTGAAAAAGTGTTTTCAAATTTTTTGGAGGAACCTCATGCCCACTATCAACCAACTTATCCGTATTGAGCGGAAAAAGGTTGTGAAGCGGAAGAAGACCCCGGCCCTGCAGGCTTGCCCCCAGCGCCGCGGCGTGTGCACCCGCGTGTACACCACCACCCCCAAGAAGCCCAACTCGGCTCTGCGTAAGGTGGCCCGCGTGCGTCTGACCAACGGTATTGAAGTGTCGGCCTACATCCCCGGTGAAGGCCACAATCTGCAGGAACACTCCGTGGTCCTTATCCGTGGCGGCCGCGTGAAGGACTTGCCCGGTGTCCGTTACCACATCGTTCGTGGTACGCTGGATACCTCCGGCGTGGCGGATCGCCGTCAGCGTCGTTCCAAGTACGGCGCGAAGCGTCCGAAGTCCTGATCCCGTGTCGATGCGTTTCTCCGATCGCGTATAGGGCATACATCGCATGGTGTCCGGTTGTCCAGATCCCGGATGCCATGCGTTTTTGCCGTCCTGCGGCGGAGCGCTTCACATCCTGGAATTTGTCCGCCCCCTGCACGGGGGAGTTTTACAAACAAAACTGGCTGCAATTTTCGGTGGTTCCGAAAATTGCCTGTTCAGAAACTGCGCGGAGGAATCACCATGCCCCGTAAAGGTCCTGTTCCCAAGAGGGAAATTCTGCCCGATCCGATTTACAACAGCCGCCTTGTGGCCCGTTTCGTGAACCGTCTCATGTATGACGGCAAGAAGGGGCCTGCGGAAACTATTGTATATCGTGCTCTGGAAACTCTGAGCGAAAAGTCGGGCGAAGAAGCGTTGCGCGCTTTTGAAAAGGCTCTTGACAACGTAAAGCCTCACCTTGAAGTCAAGTCCCGTCGCGTCGGTGGTGCCACCTATCAGGTGCCTATGGAAGTGCGGCCGGAACGTCAAATTTCTCTCGCTCTTCGTTGGCTCATCACTTACTCCCGCGCTCGCGGCGAGAAGGGGATGGTAAACAAGCTTTCCGCTGAACTGCTCGACGCCTTCAATGGCCGCGGCGGCGCTGTGAAGAAGAAGGAAGACACTCACCGCATGGCCGAAGCCAACAAGGCCTTCGCTCATTACCGCTGGTAGGTCATACTATGTCTCGTACTTTCCCTCTCGACAAACTGCGCAATATCGGCATCATGGCCCACATTGACGCCGGTAAGACTACCACTACCGAACGTATCCTGTTCTACACCGGCGTGTCGCACAAGATTGGCGAAACCCACGAGGGTGCCGCCACCATGGACTGGATGGAGCAGGAGCAGGAGCGCGGCATTACCATCACTTCCGCCGCTACTCACTGCCAGTGGGCCGGTCATACCATCAACATCATTGACACTCCCGGGCATGTGGACTTTACCATTGAAGTGGAACGTTCCCTGCGTGTGCTCGACGGTGCTGTCGCCGTGTTTGACGCTGTGGCGGGTGTGGAGCCTCAGTCGGAAACCGTGTGGCGTCAGGCCAACCGCTACGGGGTGCCCCGTATCTGCTTCATCAACAAGATGGATCGTATCGGCGCGAACTTCTTTCGCGCCGTGGACATGATCCGTGATCGCCTGAAAGCCAAGCCTGTCATGCTTCAACTGCCCATCGGGGCTGAAGATCATTTTGGAGGCGTGGTGGATCTGGTGTCCGGCAAGGCCATCAAGTTCAATAAGGAAACCAAGGGCGCCGAGTTCTGGGAAGAAGATATTCCCGCAGACATGCAGGATATCTATGATGAAAAGCGTCTGGAAATGATGGAAGCCGTAGCGGAGGAGGATGAAGAACTCCTCAGTCGTTACCTGGAGACGGGAACGCTCTCTGCGGAAGAAATCATTTCCTGTGTGCGCAAGGCGACCATTTCCCAGGCGATTGTGCCTGTGGTGTGCGGTTCCGCATTCCGGAACATGGGTGTGCAGCCTCTGCTGGACGCCGTGGTTCGTTATCTCCCCTCGCCGCTGGACATTCCGGAAATGATTGGGCATGTGCCCGGCAACGAAGAAGAAACTGTCGCCTGCGCCTGCAAGGACAGTGAGCCTCTGGCCGGCCTGGTGTTCAAGCTGGCTGCTGACCCGTATATCGGCCACCTTTCCTTCTTCCGCATCTACTCCGGCTTTGTTGAAGCGGGCATGACCGTGCTGAACTCCACCACCGGCAAAAACGAGCGGGTGGGGCGCATCCTGCGCATGCACGCGAACAAGCGCGAAGAAATCAAGTGGGCCGGCGCGGGCGATATCGTCGCGTTGGTGGGCTTGAAGCAGGTTGCCACCGGTGATACGCTGTGTGCTGACAAGCGCCCGGTGGTGCTGGAATCCCTTGATATCCCCGAGCCGGTGATCGAAGTGGCCATTGAGCCCAAGACCAAGGCTGACCGCGACGCGCTTTCCGCCGCCCTGAACAAGCTTGCGAAGGAAGACCCCTCCTTCCGCGTGAAGGGTAATGAGGAAACCGGCCAGACGCTGATTGCGGGTATGGGTGAACTTCACCTGGAAATCATTGTGGATCGCCTGACCCGCGAATTCGGCGTCAACGCCAACGTGGGCAAGCCCCAGGTGGCCTATCGCGAAACCATTACCAAGCCTTCGAAGTCCGACACCAAGCACGTCAAACAGTCGGGCGGCCGCGGTCAGTACGGCCATGCAGTCATAGAAGTGGAACCGAATCCCGGCAAGGGGTACGAGTTCATCAACTCCATCACGGGCGGCGTGATCCCCAAGGAATACATTGCGCCTATCGACAAGGGTATTCAGGATGCTCTGAAGTCCGGCGTACTGGCCGGCTTCCCTGTGGTGGACGTGAAGGTCAACCTGGTGTTCGGCTCCTATCATGACGTGGACTCCTCCGAACAGGCGTTCTACGTTACCGGCAGTATGGCCATCAAGGACGCCATGCAAAAGGCCAGCCCGGTGCTGCTCGAACCCATCATGGATGTGGAAGTCGTCACTCCTGACGATTACCTCGGGGATGTGATGGGCGACCTGAATGGCCGTCGCGGTAAGGTACAGTCCATGGAAGCCCGTGCGGGTGCCCAGGTTATCCGTGCGCAGGTTCCGTTGTCCGAAATGTTCGGTTATGCCACGGATCTGCGTTCCCGTACACAGGGCCGCGCCACCTTCACCATGCAGTTTGATCATTATGAAAAGGTGCCCGCGAGTCTTGCGGAAAGCCTGATCACCAAAAAGGCATAAAAACCTTCCGGTGAAACTTGACAGTCACCGATGAAAGTGCAATACTTACGCCCGTTGTTTTGATATGTGGCGTTAGTGCATACGTCAGACAGACGGGTCATTAGCTCAATTGGTAGAGCAGCTGACTCTTAATCAGTTGGTTCGGTGT
>CAJTSU010000221.1 GCA_910579055.1 uncultured Mailhella sp.
CAAGCTCCGGCTTCAGGCGTGAAACCTGCGCGCCAGAACATAGGATCCTGACTGGCAGATACTTTCAATCGCAGAGTGCCTTAAATTACACTCCCGCCAAGCCCCGGCTCTCCTCCAAATGATGCAGAATGGCGTCCATGGGCACGGACCCGTCAAGACAGACGGTGTACCAGTGCTTCTTGTTCATATGCCAGCCGGGAAAGTAGGCGGGCCTGCCCATAAGCGCCGCAATATCATCGGCCCTGCCGCGCAGATCGAGGATATCAACAATCGTATCGGAATCCGCCCCCAGTTTATATTTCGCCAGTACCAGCAGGACGGCATACCACTTCTTGCTGTCCTTTCGGCGCAGGACTGCATTGTTGGGAAACTTCGGCCAGAGAAATTCCGGTTCGTCCTGCCACATATCACGAGCATAGCGGAGAACCTGCTGCGCCTCGCTACTCTGGAACACAAACGGTACAAAACAGGCATCGGCAACAGCCTTCAGAACGGCCCCGACTTCTTCCCTGACCCTGCCCACAAAGGCTCCATGCGCGCCCGCAGTCTGATGCAGCACATATTCTTCACCTGTATCCGTATCCACCAGATTCGTCGCAACTGCTCCTCCCGCGTCAATGGCAACAGACAGAAGAAAATGTCCCTCCAGGATCGGCACCGCATACTTGTGACCGCTGCCGTCCACTCTGAAACCGAACGAACGGAGCCGTTCGGGCACACACCGCTTTCGAGCGAAAAACAGAGCATTGAAAGATGTGTCACAGATATTCATGGATATGTCTCCGGAAACAACATCAACGTCTCAGGCCTGCATAATGCAGACGCAGCAGCGCTACTCCCAGCAATATAATTTGCGGCCCCCAAGCCCCGGCCACGGGCGGAACCAGTCCGCGCTGCCCCATGGCATCGCCGAACAAGGTTAACACATAGGTCACAAAGGTCACGACAATGGCGAGAGCTACCGCCATGTAGACGTTGTCCCGCCATGAAACTATGGCAGCAGCGACAAAGGCCATGGCCATCAATGAGGCTGCATAGGCCAACTTTCCGTGCCACAGGGTCTGAAGCCCTTCCACATTGGACCCCGCGTCACGCAGGCGGCTGATAGCTTCCCCGAGCAGCCAGAAAGAAAGCTGCTCCGGGCTTTCGCTTTCAGATACGAAAAAAAGGCCCGCATCTTGCGTCAAAGGCAGGTTGAACTCCGCAATCCGTTCAGAAACATACTCGCCCGGACGGATTCGCAACGCCTCAAACACGGTCCAGCTCCCCTGCCGTGTTTCAAAACGAGGAGCTCTCACCACGGTATCGAAGCGTAATCCGTCGTCCGACAGCTGGTATGCAGCCAAATCGCGCCCCTGGCCGTCTTCACGCAGCTCTCCGGCGGACACTATCCAGTTATGGTCGCTGAACCACAGATTATCCAGCACCCGAAGTTCACTTTTTCGTTGTCTCACCTGTTCATGCCAGATACGATTCGCCACCCCTTCGCCCATGATGCTGAGATACTGGGAACAACCAAACTGCACCACGCCCCAGAACAAACCGCACCACACCAGCATGACGGTCAGCGTGCCCGGAGAAACCCCTCCGGCCTGCAACGCTATGCTTTCCCGGTTATGTGTCATAAGACACAGCAAAATGACAGAAGCCAGCAAAAACACGGCTGGCAGAATCTGCGCGACAATGCCGGGCAGACGCGCCGCGTAATACAGCAGCATCAGCAAGGGGCTTGCCCCGGCATCCAGCAGGACATCCAGCCGCTCCACCATATCGGTCAGCATGAACATCCCCCCGCCCATAGCCAGGGTCAGCAGCAGCAAACGCGCATGACGCAAAAAGAGGTATCGGAACAACAAGCTCATGCCGCCCTCCCCTTTTCACTTTCACCGCCATGTCCGTCCTTCAGCTTGTCCTTCATGTTATCCCTGGTTTCACGTCTTTTTCTTTTTCTCGACTGGCGGAAACGCCGCAACCATTCCAGTGCATGGGGCATACGTTCCTGCGCGGCAAGATGGATTCCCTCCAGACCAGACAGCAAAAAAGCAAGGTTGGGCAGCCAGATACAATACAGGGGATTGACCCCGTTGTATTTGCCCATATTCATACCCGCTGAAAGCACGGTATAATACAACAGAAAAATCACCAGGCCCATAACCATGCCGCTCTGACGCCGTACGCCTTCCAGCGAAACAGCCACGGGAATGGCGATGAGGGAAAGCAGAATACATGCCAGCGGGAACACCACCCGCGAATGCCGTTCGACAAGTACCTTCTGGAAGAACCACTCGTCGCTCCTGGCCAGTTCGGAGTCATCTGCATTCACAAGCTGCTCCCATGTCATTTCACGCGGTTTGAGCGGGCCGAGATCCAGGGATTCAAACATCTCATTGAGCTGCAGACGGACAACGTACTCCTCAAAGCCCAGGGTGGTAATGGAGTCTTCCCTTTCCGTATAAATGCGACCGTTCTTGAGCAGGAACAACAGTTCGCCACGTGTGTAATCCACGCCCAGCCGTCCATGGGGCGCGAGGATGGTCAGGCGCAACTCCGCGCGGGATTTGTCTTCCACCAGCACCTGCTCCAGTATCCCCCTCTCCGGGTCCACCCGCCGGGCGAAAAACACCTTGTTCGGGATATCCTGATTAAACACCCCCGGACGCAGAACCACCCGTGCCCGGCTGCTGGCGATATCCAGCACCTCGGCCCGAAAATGCCCCGCCCCCCAGCCAACCAGAAACAGCGTAATCCATAGCGAAACCAGCGCACAAAACCCACTGAACGCCAGAGGAGCCGGCAACATCTGGTACAGACTCACCCCGCCGGCTTTAAGCGCGATCAGTTCCCGATCCGAACTCATCCGTAAAAATGTGAGGAACACGGCCAGCATGCAAGCCACGGGCATGATATACTGCAACAGGGACGGCGTCAGGTAGGCGAACAGACGCAAGGTGTCGACCAGTCCGAGTTCCAGCCCCAGCAGCATATCCCGCAGACGCAGGGCTTGCCCCATGAGGATGAACAACAGAAGGATCGCCAGAGAAAGCGTGAATACCTTGCTGAATTCGGCCAAAAGGCGGCGCTGCAGAAGATTCATCCCGAATTCTTCCTTGGTATACAGTGTTGCGTTGGTATACATGACCGGGACACGATGTTCCGGCCCGCAGGTTTCACGTCTGAAGCCAGAGCATTACACCGCAAGTGAATTGCCGCTACTCCGGCTTCACGTAGAGCCTCGCCTTACTCGACTCCATGAAGCGTTCAAAGTGAGATAGTTCTATTTTCGGGCCGCGATCCGCGTGAATAAAACAGCCAGCCGTTCACTTTGCGCAGGGGACAGATTGAAGCGCGCCCCTGTTTCATCCAACAAAGACGACAACTCCTGCTTGTCTGCCCAGTTGTCAGCTGATCCGCTGCTCTTCAGCTCCAACAGGCGTTCTTCGGCAAACACGAGGGCGCGGCGCACCAGTTCGTCTTCCCGCATAATGGTGGTCATGCGCGTTCCCCCTCCAATTCCGCCCTTTCCCCCGGCTTCAGGCACAGTGCCCGACACTGAGGGGCTTCAAGCGCAAGGGAGCTGACAAACGCTTCCGGCGTGGGGGCAAGCACAGGAAACGTCCCATAGTGCATGGGGATGGCGTTGCGCGCGCCAAGCAAGGCGCATGCCTGGGCCGCGCGAGGTCCGTCCATGGTATAGAAGCCCCCTACGGGCAACAAGGCAACATCCGGCGAAAACTGCTTGCCGATAAGCGCCATGTCTCCGAACAGGCAGGTGTCGCCCGCATGGTAGACACACCCTCCATCGGGAAGCTCCAGAACAAAACCTACGGGTACGCCCCGCTCACAGGAATGGAACGCCGGAGTCATGGTCACGCGTACGCCGTGCAGCTGCGCCGTGCCCCCCAGACTCCACGCCGTCACCTGCGAAGCAGGGACTCCGGTTTCAATGCAGTAGGGAGCCAAATCAAAAATGCACCCCAGCACAGCACCCGTTTCACGGGCGATATCGCAAGCCTGGCCGAGATGGTCGCCATGATCGTGCGTCACCAGTACAACATCGGGCCGGGAAATGCTCCGCCAATCCGGAGCAAAGGGGTTGCCTTCAAAAAAAGGATCGATAAGGACGTTCACGCCCTCCGAAAAAATCTGCATGTTGGAATGACCATGCCACAAAACGGAAAAAGACATGAACGCCTCCTGAAATTAAACGCCGCAAGGCAATGGTTTCCTGCCCCTGCAACTCTTTTCAACATTACTACCACTGCCGGAACTCCGGCCGGATTGCCCCTAACCGATGTTGCCGCCCGCCCGTGCCGTGGTAAAAATACACGCCTCGCGCAATGTTATCAACACGGTTCTACAACAGAGCCAGGGCAAAATCACGCAAGAGTCCCACCCTCCAGTATTCCAGATTTTCGGATGAG
>CAJTSU010000222.1 GCA_910579055.1 uncultured Mailhella sp.
CTCCGCTCGACTCCGAGAGCATTTCAATGACAAAATGCTCTAACAACTGCCGCTCACACCAGCGTCAGCGTTTCATTGCGTTGACTCTTTGTTGCCGGGCGTATATTTCTATGCCCTGAGATATCATTCTCAAGCGGCTGTAAATCCAGATGGAAAGAAAGCGGCTCTTTCCTGCGCGGTCAGAGGCCGTGCGGCAATCCGAAAGCTCCTTTTTTGTTCTGTCGTCAAGGCAAGCCGTTTTCGACCCGGAAAAGAGGAAAAACATCGTTATACAAGGGATTATCGGGCATGATCACATTTACGACTGGTGATATATTCCAGGGAGAACATGAAGTTCTCGTCAATGATATCAACTGTGCCGGGAACATGGATATCGGCGCGGGAGCCGTATTCAGGGAAAAATACCCCAACATGTTCCGGCAGTATGAAAAGCTGTGCAGTTCAAAAATTATCCGGCCCGGTAATACCTGGGTCTATGAAACAAGCAGGGACATTCCCAAATATATTTTTAATGCCGCTTCACAGTACCATTGGAAAGACAAGGCGGATCTGGACTGGGTGATCCGGTGTTACCAATCAATAGCTTCCAATATCGGCAGCAGAAAGATCACCGACATTGCCATTCCGCCATTGGGATGCGGGGCGGGCGGATTACGCTGGAAGATTGTCAGACCGCATGCTGAACGCATACTGGACGGCGACGCGTATGTGAAGAACCATTGCCGCGTCGTGTGCTACGAACCGGAACAATAAGCAAGTTTTTTTGCTTGTTGTCACATCTTCCCGCGCAGGCGCACGGGCAGTTCATGCGTGACCCCGCCCATCTTCATGCTCAGGATAAGGCGTTCCTCTTTGTCCGCCGCGCCGGGAGCAAGGGGCGGAATGGAGAGTGTATTCGCGCCGCGCCGGGCATTGGTGGCGGCGGCCCACAGCGTATTGCCGCGCGCGTCGCGCAGGGAAAAGCTGGCGGCCGCGTCGGCATCCGCGCGATAACGTACTTCAAACGCGCGGTGATCCGGGTGGAGCGGCAGATCACAGGCATCCGGAACGTAACGGTCAGTCGCGCCGTCAGATGCGGGTTTGAGGGTAATCACCATTTCCGGAAAGCCCGCGGGCAGTTTCGGTTCTGTCATTCCCGCCCGTTCCAGGCCGCGCCGGGCTTCCTCCGTGCGCATGAACAGGTTCCAGAGCAGGCCGGAGCGGTAGTTTTCCACCATGCACACAATGGGAAGCTGATCTATGGCGTTATAGGTGCGGGCATACCAGCGCTTCGCGGGATCGAGCGCGGGCCGGAGCGAATCATAGGGCCCCCAGGGGCCGACCATGTTCTTTTCCTGCGGGCCGTACAGTTCGCGCAGCACCTGCATGGCGTAATACGGCGCGTAGGGCATGGAAGAGAGGGCGGCCGTGGGCGCGATGACGCCGTGCTCGTTGCCCGGAGCATTGAACGTGTATCCCTCTGGGGCGTCGCAGGAAGTCAGGCCCCACAGAGATTCCCGATAACCGTATTCCTTGGGCGCGCTTTCCAGGCAATAGGCGCGGTTGACCAGTGTCTGGGTGACGTTACGCACGCCATAGCCCCTGCGTACCCTGTCATCGGCGATACGGAACGGATCAATGCCGATAAAGGAATAGTGCGTGATGAACAGCGGGCCGGTATAGGGCATGGCCGCTTCCACGGTATAGCCGTTGCCGCTTTTGGGCCGGTATTCATCGGTGGACTTCCAGTAGGCGTAGGCTTCGCGCGGGATGGGATGAGTGGGGGAGGCCAGGGCCATGACGTACAGGGCCAGGCATTCATTGAAGCCGGACACCTTCATGTTCATTTCAAAACCGTATTCCGGGCTCCAGTGCCAGTACATGCCGTTGTTTTCCGGCTTTTGGCGTCCGCCCGGGCCAGCGGCGAACCAGTCCCATTCCACATCTTCCCACAGCCTGGTGATTGTGGCGCGCAGTTCCTCTTCCGGCCCCGCGCCGTTGAAATATTCGCGGGCGATAAGCAGGTTCTGCATCAGAAAGGCGGTTTCCACGATATCCGCGCCGATGTCCTTGACCCCAAAGGGCATGGTTTCGCCGGTGATGCCGTTCACCCAGTGGGGAAAGGCCCCGTGCAGACTTTTGCGGGCGGTCTTGTCGCGCAGGAAACGGGTAAGGGTGAGCAGTCGCTCCACAGCCTGCCCGCGCGGGATCCAGCCGCGTTCGACGGCGACCACAATGGCCGAAACGCCGAAGCCTGTGCCCCCGATGGTGGCGGGGCCGTCCTCATAGCGGTTGTTCTCAAAGGTCATGCCCGAGGGATAGGCATGTTGCCACATGTAAAGGAAGCACTCCCGCTGGAGCCGGTCGAGCAGAAGCGCGTCGGAAGATGCGGCGGGCATGGCCGGAACAGGGGAAGATTCCGCAGATGTTCCGGCGGGCACGTTGGCAGATGCCCGGAAGGAAGAAAGCGGGGAGACAAGGGATGCGGCGCAGAGCGCGCAGCTCAGGAACAGGGCAGCGAGACGGGAATGTATGCTGTATGTCATGTGCCGGCAGTCGCGGAAACTTGAGGTGGTTTGAAGGTGGCGGCGCACGGGAAAAGCCGTGTGCGAAAACGTGCGGCGTGGTTATGGCATGTTTCGGGGGGGAAGGCAATGTAGCTGAACGCGCGGCGGTGTTGCAGCACCCTGTTAATGGCGCTGTGCGTGACGTGTGCCTTTGCTCCGGCATGGGCGGCAACATGCATTGCCGCCTGTGCCGGAGCAAAACCATACGCACAGCCCAATACGCCCTTGACGCTTACGGTGAGAGAGTGTCAAAAGAACAGAACAATCGGGCGCGTCCCCCGTCGTTTTTCGGGGGCAATTCTCTTACCGCCTTCCGGTTGCTCTTTTGGGGAGGTCACATGTTTCACGGAGCCATTACCGCACTGGTTACGCCGTTCAGGAATGGCGTCATTGATGAGGAAGCTTTTCGCGCCCATATAGAGTGGCAACTGGAGCAGGGAATTCATGCCCTGCTGCCGTGCGGCACTACGGGCGAATCCGCTACCATGACGCATGAGGAGCATGAAAACGCCATCCGCATCTGCATTGAGCAGGTGAAAGGGCGTGTGCCTGTTCTGGCCGGAGCAGGCTCCAACAATACCGCGGAGGCCATTCGCCTGACCGCGTTTGCCAAAAAGGCGGGAGCGGATGCCGCGCTGCTTATTTCCCCGTATTACAACAAGCCCACGCAGGAGGGCATTTTCCGGCATTTCAAGGCCGTGAACGATGCCGTGGCGATGCCGCTCTTTGTGTACAACGTGCCGGGCCGCACGGGTTCCAATATTCTGCCCGCGACCATGGCCCGTTTGTTCCGGGAACTGGAACATGTGATCGGCGTCAAGGAAGCCACGGGGAATCTGGTGCAGGTTTCCAATATGCTTGAGCAGTGCGGGCCGGACTTCCTGCTTTTCTCCGGTGATGATTTCACCCTGTTGCCCAGTCTCAGCCTTGGCGCGTGCGGGGTTATTTCCGTCACGTCCAATATTGCGCCTGCCAAGATGGCGGCGCTGTGCGAAGCATGGGAAAAGGGCGACGCCGCTCTGGCCCGCAGGCTGCATTTTGAACTGGAACCCTTGAACCGGGCCATGTTTGTGGAGAGCAACCCCATCCCGGTGAAAACGTCGCTTTCACTTATGGGGCGCATGACGGACGAGTTCCGCCTCCCCCTGTGCAATATGGCCCCTGCCGCGCAGGATGCCCTCCGGGCGGAACTTGCCCGGGCCGGGCTGTTGTAACCTTTTTTCGGAGTCAGCATGGATTCGCCTTCCCGTCTGAAAGAGTTCGCCACGCATGTTATTGATTGGGAACTCGGGCCTGAGGATGCTGTGACCCTGTATCTTGAATGGGGCAATAATAATTGGCACGCCAAGCATGCCCCGGTGCGTTCCAAGGAAGATTTCGCCACGTACTTTGTCGTGGATGCGTGGCCGTCTTCGCCGGTGGTGCGGCTGGTGCGCCGCAATTCCGAAGAAGCCGTGGATCTGCTTACCCTGGCTCTGCCGCCGGAACTGGAAAAGGCGTTCAGGGAAGAATACGGCAGCCTCAAGGGCGTCTTCGCGCCGACTCCGGCGATCCGGGAATGGCTCAAGCACGAGATGTATTCCTGAAAGTTTGAGGAGCAAGCGGGGGAAGGGGCTTTTAAAAAAGCCCCTTCCCCCGCGCCCCCCTTCCGCAAAACTTTTTATCAGGGCCGTTGCGCAGCCGTTTGCACTGTAAAACGGCCCTGGTGTTTACAGTTGTGCGCAGTTCGCCGTTCTCCCCCGCCGCACATGCGTTTACCCTGTTCTCGTGGAGGTTGGAATGTTTCAATCCACAGTCGCCGCATCCGGCGACTGACTCCGCAGCCGACGGGTAAGGGTCGTGCGGATTGCTCCTCCCTGA
>CAJTSU010000223.1:0-799 GCA_910579055.1 uncultured Mailhella sp.
TCCGAGAGCATTTCAATGACAAAATGCTCTAATGATAGGAAGACTATGCCGCGCTATCAATTTTTAAACAATCTCATGACTACCCTGCCCAGGGGAAGGGTGGAGAAATGGCAACAGCACTGAGGGGTTCTGCATGCCTGCATACGATTCTCCGGCAGGCCAATTCTCTGCCGCAAACGGTCATGGAGCGCATCGTCAGATGATGTTGCCCGGATTGAGAAATACGGCCGCAGGGAACATTATGCCTTGCACAGATCCGCGTAGACGGCGGAAACAGCATGGATCAGGTCATCCGGAGCAAGCAGGAGTTGAACGCCGCGTTGCCCCGCGCTGATGAAAATACGATCCCAAAGAATGGCGCTCTCGTCGAGATAAACCGGATAATTTTTTTTCGCGCCCAAGGGGGAGCATCCGCCCCGAATATACCCTGTCAGCGGCAGAACTTCCTTGAGATGCACCATGGCCGCGCTCTTGTGGCCGGATGCGGCGGCGCTTTTTTTGAGGTCAAGTTCCGCCGGACCGGGAATGCAGGTCATGATGATTTCGCTTTCGGCTTTTCCTTGCGCACGGACGACAAGCGTTTTGAACACCTGTTCCGGAGGGGCGCCAAGCGTTCGGGCCAGAGCCACAGCGGAGAGGTCGCTCTCGTCCACTGTGGCGGTGAACAGTTCGTAAGAGATACCCAGATCATCCAGGATTCTGGCTGCATTGGTCTTTTTTATCGGCATGACGCAAATATTCCTTCGGAGGCGCGAGCGAGCCAGCCGTGGATACATGCTGCCTCATCTCTGCTGTCGCC
>CAJTSU010000223.1:817-4404 GCA_910579055.1 uncultured Mailhella sp.
CCTGCGTCGCCTAACGACTGCCGCTCGCCCGTGTGGAACACGGGTTTTCTTTGCGGCAACGCATGTTGCCGACTGTGCCGTGATAAAAATACACGTCAGGCGTAACGCCATCAACACAATTCTACTCCATAGCCAGCCGCCAAAGCGGCTTGACGGAAGTCCCGAAAATCACTCGCGTTATGGCGCGGCAGAGCCGAGAGCTGCTCGCAATTTTCGGGCTGCCGATGTTGCCGGCAGATCGGGAGAAACGTCCCCCCGATGAAGATCGGGGGGGCATCCCGAAAAGATACGCTCTTTTTGCTGGTGGAAACATGCCCAGGGGCAAACCACATGTGAAATGTTTTTTCAGGCGGGGCGCGGTGTCCTGTCTTCAAGATTCACGCTTTGCCGGAGTCTCACGCTCAGCAACTCCGCAGAGCATTTCAACGTTGAAATACTCTCATTATCCTCGGTTCGCGCCGCCAATGCGGCGTTTTTCCCACAGCTGCATTTCTTTCATTTTTTTGCGGCGTTCACGCTGCAGTTCCTTGCAGACAAGAGGGGCATTCTTTTTCAGCCCCCATTTTTCACGGTACGTTTCCGCATCAAGATCATGTGTGGCAAGATGTCTGCGTGTAATGATCTTGAAGGCTTTACCGCACTCCAGACACGTGACGGATTTCTCCTTGATGGACTTGGCCGGAAGCATGGCGGGTTCAGCCGCTTCTTCTTTTTCAAGAGGTGCATCTTCCAGCATTTTCAGACTGGTAGCCAGGGTACGCACCATGGAAGTAACTTCCTCTTCAGACATGACGCGTACCGAAGCTTGTGCTTTTACGATTTCCAGTGCCTGCTTCAAATAATCATCCATTGCGTGTCTCCTTCAAAAGGGTATGTGGTGTATCCATGTAGAGTTTTCAGACATGCTGCACCTCTCCTATACGACGATAACTTAAAGAAATGCAAGCAGGGAGTGATGAAGATTTGCAGGAAGAGAACCTCCGCCCAGGAGGATTTATACATGGTGGAAATAAGATGTTCAGAGCGGGAACAGAACAAATACGCATATATTGGACAAAGAATACAGCACGTTGGGAAAAAGAATTCCATCCTGTTGTGTTTTTTAGGATAGAGGAAAAAAGCTTATCGAAAAAGCTTTCCCAACCCTCTGGTGAGTTCCTGCTCCAGTCTGCTGCCGGGTTGCAAAGATAAATTAATGTTCTTCAGGCCTCTTTTCATATCCAGATGAAAGGAGGGGTTGTCCAGAGGGCCGCGTACACTGAGCGGCAGGCCGGCTACTCCCGCGACGCGGAGGGTTCCGGCCAGATTGAGCGTCCATTGCGGCAAATTGACGGTGCCCTTGCCGTCCAGTTCAAGTTCCGGCGAGGTGCAGCGCGCATTGGTCACGGAAATAACGCCCTTGTTACTGGTGAACGTGACCAGAACCTTTTCAAAAGCAGTACCGGAAGAGGTCAGCTTTTCAATTTTTTCAAGGCCCTGCGCTCGACCGCCCAGAAGAGCGGTCAGCCCTTTGAGGTCTTGTGCGACGGAAGAAAGATTCGTCAGTTTAAGTTGCAACGGCGCGACGGAGATGCTGCCCTGTCCGTTCAGGGTTCCGGGGATATCGGCAGTGTTGAACCCCAGCCTGGCGTTGACGCGTCCCTTTCCGGAAATTTGTTCGGGGCGGAACGCGTCAAGTTTGGGCAGCGCTTCCATAAGCTGACGCAGTTGAATATCCTCCGCGCTGACCTGCAGGCGCACGTCTGTCTTGCGCAGGCTCCCCCCGCCGGAGGTCAGAGAGGAAACAGAGGGCAGAACAACGTCCACAGCGGCCTTTGTCTGACTGCTCCAGGCCGCGAAGGTGAGCGGATTGACGCTGTAGGAACCCTGATCTCCGCTGACGCGTGCCTGGATATTTTCCAAATGCAGATTTTCCCATAGCAGGCGTTCAACCGCAAGCGAGAGCTCAAGCGCCGGCCAGGGCTGTACAGCCAGGACAGTTGCGCCGCTCTCGGTTTTACGTTCCGTCACACGAGGCAATGCGGCAGAGTCCTCTTTTTGTCCGGGGGCGATTCTGTAGCGAGCGGGGTTCAGTTCTCCCAGGCTCAAACTCCCGTGCAGTGCGGGCGGATCGATCGTGCCGTCCAGCTTGCCGGAGAACGTCATGCCGTCCAGTTCTCCCTCCAGGGTTTCCATGGTGAGGCGGCCGTTCTCAAGGCGCAGCGCCGCGTCGGCATTCAGAGCGGACAGCGCCGTTTCGTCAGGGAAGGGGGCGCGTCCGAACGCCGGAAGCAACAGGCGGGGAGCGCCTTTGCAGGTCAATTGAAGTCCGCCCTTGCCTGCCAGCAGGATATGCTCGGGAAGATCATGGGGCGCGGCGGCAAGAAGTTTTGCCATATCCGGAGCGGAAAGCGTACCGGAGGCGCTGAGGCTGAAACCGGGCATGCCAGCTTCCAGCTTGTCCAGCTCCAGAGTGTTGTTTCCCGGTTTCCAGCTCATCCCGCCGGAGAGGCCGGCATCCTGCGTGAAGCCCATATGTTCTTCCGGATGGATGAGTGCCTTGTGGACCAGTGCGGAGAATGCGCCGTCCTTGCAGGCCAGATTGCTTTCCAGGGAAAGGGTAGCCTGGCGCAGAGGAGCATTCGGCGTTTGCCGGAATGCGACATGACCGGATGCCTCCACGCCGAGAGTCGCGTTGGGGCGGGCATTAGTCAATTTGAAGGCGATATTTGAAAATGAGCAGGAACGCCCGTCAGCCCAGGTCAGAAAAACGGAGCATCTGTTCAGGATGGAAGCATCCGGCGCGAGGGTGAGCAGGCGGTTGACGCGTTCTTCCAGGGAATCATCGGGAGCCTTCAGCGGCCTTTTTGTCATGGAGGCAGAAGCTTCGCCGGGGGGAGTCTCAGAGGGGGACGCCGGGGGCTGTGGGGCGGGGAAGCGGCAGTTGACCCGTAAATCGTCAGCTTCCAAACGGGTGAGTTCCATCCGCCCGGCAAGCAGGGCGGACGCGGAAAGGCGTATGCTCGCCCGGCTGAACGAGGCGGAAATATCGTCGTTTTCTTCGCCCCAGGTGGAGGGGCCGATCGTCAGGCTGAGCGAGGGAAACAGGTTTATTTCCGGCAGGCTTTCCATGTGCAGAGCTTTGCCCGTGTTTTTTTCCACCAGTTGGCTGAATTTTTGCAGAATGACATCGCCTTGTGTTTTGAGAAACATCCAGCCCCCTGCCACGGCAAGCACCAATATGAGAACCAATCCAAGGAGAATTTTGCGGAACATGGCACACCGCCCTGTTTTTTCATTATGTTAGCCCGTCTGACGCCTCTCTTGCAAGGATGTATTTGGGAGACTCTGCTGTGGAATAGTGTTGAAACTATCCTTGACCGCCGCAGGCACGAGCGCAGCGAGCTATGGAGGCCGACCAAGCGGCGGCCCCGCAGGGGCCGAGGCGTATGGGCATCGAGAACAGAGATGACGCCCCCCCTCCATGCCGCATGACCATGCGGCATGGAGGGGGGGCGAGGAGCGGTCAAATGTCACGAGGCGCAAGCGAGCCGGGCGTGGATGCTGATGGGATAGACCCGCCCCCAACGAGCCAATGGACTCTGCGG
>CAJTSU010000224.1 GCA_910579055.1 uncultured Mailhella sp.
GCTGTCGCGGGTCATGCCTTTCACGGCGAGCGGAGGCCCGATGCGGACTTCCTTCAGCTCGCCGTCAGGCTTCACGTCCAGCTTGTACAGCCCGGCGCGTCTGCCTTCCGGCACAAGAAAGAAGCCCTCCGGCATGGGGCAATCAACATCCTGTTTTCGTGCCGCTTCCACAAAAGAGCGGACAGCTTCAAGGGAACGCAGTCGGTGCAGATCGTTGAAGTCCGTTGCCTTGCCTTCATGGGCCGGGCAGATGGCCAACTTGCCGTTTATAGTCCGCGCCGCTCTGGAAGCCGCCTCCTTGCCGGGATTCCATGGAGTACCATCGGGTTTGAGGGTTTCACAGTCGTTGTCCGCGCAAAGTACCAGCTCTCTGTCTGGGTAGGATTGCCGTGCCATGCGGGCTACGGCCTCCAGATTCCCGGCATTGAAGGCGATCAGCACGGCGTACCCTGTAGCCAGATGCAGGCTTGCCCCTGTGGCGTAGCCTTCGGCAATGAGCAACGGGCCGTCCTTGGTGTCGTTTTTTGCGGGAATGGAGAAGAAGCCGCCGGACGTTTTGCCGCCCTTGAGAAAGAACTTGTCCGTCCCCTCGGTGGGCTTGTCCGGCAGAATAAATTGAAGGCTCTGTATCTGGCCGGATTGATCCAGAACCGGGACAACAAGTCGTCCGTCCTCCGTCTGTCGCAAACCGATGGCCGGAACTTCCTTTCGTTCCAGATAGGGATGGTCGTCCCCGGCAGTTCGGGAACGGTTCCAGATGCTCGCGGCCAGCTTTGCGGCTGCCTTCCAGCGGCGTTCCTGCTCGGCCTTTGTGTCGGCTTTGGCGGCGGCAAGGCGCTCGTGCAGAGCCTTGCGCTGAGCGGCGCTGAATTCCTTTTCCGGCTTGGCCGTCCATGTTCCCTCATCGCCGGTGCGCCAGTTCTTCCACCAGATGGAAGCCGGAGCGTCCAGAAACGCCTTGTACGCGCCATCCTTGCGGTGGGGCCTGTCTGTTGTGCCGCAGCGGTGCAGGAGGCCATCGGCCTAAACGGCCTCAACCTCCAGCCCCGCTGAACGCAGACACTCGGCAAAGTTGTGCAGAATGTCGGCACTCATGACTCATCTCCAAAATCAGCAGACAAAATCTGCTTCCCATGAAAAACAGCGGAGGTCATCGCTGGTTCCTGTAGCGGCGATCGCGCTTGGCGTTTTCCAGCGTTTCTATGGAACGGGAAGCGAAGAATTCATCTAGATCCGCCCTGTCATACAGGACACGGCTTCCAAGTTTGGCGTAACGCGGGCCTTTATGCTTGCAGCGCCAAACTTCAAGCGTGTTGGGCTGGATGCCGAGATAGGCAGCGGCTTCCTGAGTATTGAGTTTTTGTTTGGGAGTCATGGTTGTATCCTTCTTTCATGAAATTGCCTGCATGAACTGATGCCAGGCTGTGTTTGAGAGAAGGGTACCGGTTTTGAAAGAAAATAAAATTCTCCGCGCTGTGTCAGCGAAAAGAAAAAATCTCCGAATTCTGTCAATCTCGGAGATTTTTATATTTATAAAATAATTTCAGATAATTAAGAAATGGCGACTTGTGTGGGGAGGTGCAAGAAATATTTTACAGGAGCGAGAGATTTGAGCGAAAACTCAGCTTTCCTTGTCGCGCCCTGGGCTTGTTTGAGCATAGTCGCCCAAGGCAAGACGAATTTCTTCCATGGCCCAGCCTGCCAATTCAAAGGGAGTATTATTTTTGGCTTTTTGGGGGGTATGAAGCGCCTCCTGAACAGAGGGCTTGAGCTTTGGGAAGGCTTCGAGTTCCCGCAAAAATTCTTCCTGAATTTTGGTGCGGGTGTATTTGGTTCCCGGATCGGCCTCGGCAATGAGTCTGTTCACCAGAGGGTAGGCAACACGCCGCACCGGCAGCTTGGCGTTTTCTCGATTTTCCATGCTCTTTTCTCTGCCGGAAAGAGTTCGCTTCTTGTTCTGATATTCAGCTTTCTCGGTAAGCAGTGTCTGATTCTGCTCCATGAGTTCATTTATTTTTCCCTGCTGTACCGATAATGTTCCCTGCAGATTGGTAATGGTCTTTTCCAGCTCGCTGATCCGCGCAGCATGGGCAGAGAGAGCTTCTCGCCCGTACTTTTCCAGAAGATATTCATAATCAGCAGCATCAAGGCATAACCGTTGTTGACCGATATAGATATTGAAAGTATCCGCATCGCTAAGAGTTGAGTTGTCCGCAAAAGCATACAATCGTACAGAAATATTATATTGTTCCATTTCAAGAAATGGTTTGGATGCGATAAAAATGGGAACTCCATGCTTGAGAACAAAATCTATCCTGTCTTTAGGGGTATTTATGCCAATATTTTGCATGCCTTGTTTGAATTCAATTACCTTGGGAAGGATAACAGGGCTTGATAACTGCAGTTTTGCCGTCTGTTGGACAATAAGGAGTCCGATAAGTGTGCAAAATCCCCCAACAAAAAAGAGAGTAAGGAAAAATCCAGCGTCACGTGACTCAATAAGGATGGTAAAAGTGTTGAGGGCTTGTTCGGAAATAGTTCCTTGCTCATTTGCCTCATGAATAATATTTAGAAAAGTATTCTTGTCCAACCAATCAAGAATAAGGGCGATGGTAAAAATACTGAAAAGGTATGTGCAAAACGCAATACATTTTTGTACTATGCCGCGCTGAAAAATGGTTAGCTTTGTCGATGAAGGGAGCATAATTTATTCCTGCTTGTCTGCATCCAGTTCTTTTTCAATTTCTTCAACACTGGGCAGGCTTGTCTTGAGTTCTTCAGGAATTGCTCGTGTTAAGGCATACTCTGAAACAGCAAGGGGCGTTGCTATATTTCGCAAAGCGTATTCAGCAAGTAATTTATTCTTGTTTTTGCACAGAATAAGACCGATAGTCGGGTTATCATGTTCGTGGCGAAGTTCATGATCCACGGCAGAGCAGTAGAAATTGAGTTTTCCTGCGTATTCTGGCTTGAATTCTCCTGCCTTAAGTTCAATAACAACATAACATCGTAATTTGAGATGATAAAACAAGAGATCTAAAAAGAAATCCTCTCCGGCAACTTCAAGGTGAACCTGCTTGCCTACATAGGAAAAACCTGAACCAAGCTCGAGCAAAAATTCGGTAATATGCTTAACCAGTTCCCGCTCGATTTCTCGTTCCTGCGCTTTTTCTCCCACGGACAGAAAATCAAAAATGTACGGATCTTTCAGAACCTCGTAAGCCATATCCGATTGAGGGGCAGGCAAGTGTTCTTTAAAATTGTTGACTTTAAGCGGAGTTGCCTGACGGTTGTATAATCCGTTTTCTATCTGCATGGTTAAAATGGCACGGGACCAGCCATGCTCTATGGCTTGCTGTCCATACCAGAGGCGCTCGTTTTCCGTCTTGAGCTTGCTGATAAGCGCCATGACATGGCCCCAGGGCAATTTTGCAACAAGTTGTTGCAAAATTGGGTGTTCACCAAAAATTTCAGCGGCTTGTCGCATATAAGACAGATTGCGTGGAGAAAATCCCTTCATGTCGGGGAAAGCTGCCCGCAAATCATCCGCCAGTTTATTGATGACTCCAGCGCCCCATCCTTCTCGGCCTTGCTGCTCAAGAATTTTGCGGCCTATCTCTAGATAAAGGCCCACAAGCTCGTTATTGGCCGCAAGGGTAGCCCGCATCCGGGCTGAATACACACGAGTTTTCAGCTCTTCCAGAATCACATTATAATTTGCGGGGATAGGAGTATTTTTTGCCATGCTCTGCTCCAGAGTCAATTTTGCAGCAAGCTGCTGCAAAATTGTCGTGTAGGGATCAGCTGTCGTTCCTGGCGAGAGAAGCGTGTTTTTTTCTTCCTGCTTGCCGTGGATGCTGTTTATTCCGCTTCTATCGTATCCTTACCCTCTTGAGAAGAGGGATGGATGGAACCAAACAGCACGCCGGCCACGCTGGACGCTTTTTTCAGCGCGTCATCATGCAAGTGGGCGTAACGTTGGGTCATTTGCGGACTGGAATGCGTCAGTAATTTTTGCAGCTCGTACATGGAAACCTGCCCGGAACTGGCCAGCCACGAAGCAAAGGAATGACGCAGGCCATGCAGGGGACGAAACGATTCGGGCAATCCGGCCTTCTCTTTCACACGCCTGAGCATATCCGTGATATTGCCCCTCGGCTTGTCGTCATACCGGCCGGGAAAAACGTAAGGGCTTTTGGTCTGCGGCAGGGCAGCCAGGATAGCCCGTGCCTGCTCATTCATGGGAATGGTCTCTGTTTTGCCCTTCTTGGCGACCGTACCGCGCAAGGTAATGAATCCCCGTTCAAAATCAAGGTCTTTCCATTGAAGGTTCAGGGCAAAATCACGCAAGAGTCCCACCCTCCAGTATTCCAGATTTTCGGATGAG
>CAJTSU010000225.1 GCA_910579055.1 uncultured Mailhella sp.
GAGTTCCCCTTTCCTGGCAAGGGCCTACTGTCAGATCAAGTCGAGACTACCTCACTTTATCCATAAGACGTTTTACACCAGCGGTTCATGGCGCTATGTCATGTGATATTCCGGCATATGGCTTTCATGCCCGAAGCCGGAGCAGCCGCAATTTACTTGCGGCTGCTCCGGCTTCAGAGTGGAGTCTCGCTTCGCTCGACTCCTGGGATCTGTTTCAATATTGAACTGATTTAGTTTGCCTGACGTCGAATAAAGGTAGGCACTTCGGGGTCGTCTTCAAAGGTGAAGTCTTCCGCGCCGGGGGTGTGCATGTGCGCGGTCTGAGTTTGTTGCATACGCGCAGCCTGAGCCTGTTGCATACGTTCCTTGATCCGCAGATAGGTGGGGATGTTGCGTTCATCTTCATCAAATCCGCGATACAGACTGGTCTGCATTTGCACTTCGGGAGGCACGGCCGCGGGTCGCGGAGGCGTCGCGCGGAAACCGGGCTGAGGGGAGGGCGCGGTTTCCTGCGGAGCCTTTGCGGAGAGGCTGGTCACTTTTGCGCCGCCGTTCGTTTGGGCGGTGGTGGCGGCAGATTCAATGCCGGTGGCAATGACGGTAATGCGCATTTCATCACCGCAGTTTTCGTCTACGGACATGGCGATGATGATTTCAGGATCTTCCCCGTCCGGCCCCTTGGCCGCGTCCCGGATAAACGTTCCGGCGTTGCTGAATTCATCCATGCCCATGTCTTCGCCGGCGGTGATGTTCACCAGAATGGCCTTGGCACCGCCAATGGTGATGTCTTCAAGCAGAGGGCTGGAAATAGCCTTCTTGGCGGCGTCAATGGCGCGGTTTTCACCGGAGGCCACGCCTTCGCCCATGAGGGCCATGCCCTGCTTGCTCATGACGGTGCGCACGTCGGCAAAGTCGGCGTTGATCATACCCGGCTTGGTGATGAGATCCGTTACGCCGCGCACTGCGGCGTAAAGCACATCATCAGCCTTTTTGAGCATTTCCGTCAGCTTTGCGTTTTTGGGGGCAATGGCGAGCAGGCGATCATTGGGAATGGTCACCAGGCTGTCCACATGCTGGCGCAGTTCTTCAATACCTTTTATGGCAGATTTCATGCGCTTGTCGCCTTCAAAGTGGAAGGGCTTGGTCACTACGCCCACCGTCAGCACGCCTTTTTCCTTGGCGGCCTTGGCAATGACAGGCGCGGCGCCGGTTCCCGTGCCGCCGCCCATGCCTGCGGTGACAAAGACCATATCCGAATCGCCGATGGCTTCACGAATGGCGTCGAGGCTTTCTTCCGCGGCACTTGCGCCGACTTCAGGCCTTGCTCCGGCGCCGAGCCCGCGGGTCAGTTCCTTGCCGAGCTGAATTTTATGTTCTGCGCCGGAACGGGCAAGGGCCTGCACATCGGTGTTGGCGCAAATGAACGATACTCCTCCCAACTTGGAGTTGATCATATTCTGTATGGCGTTTCCACCACCGCCGCCGACGCCGAATACCTTGATTTTCGCCGCTTGTTCCGTATCGATATGTATTTCCATGGAAAACCCCTCTGAATTGCCGTCATTTACGTCATTTGATATCCACGAACCATTTCTTCATGCGGGAAATGATATCGTTGAAAACACTCGTTTCGTTGTTGCTGTCACGGAACTCGGGTTCCGAGCTTTCCTTTTCCGCTCCATAGAAGAGAAGGCCTATGGCCGTAGCGTACTTGGGATTATTGACCTTATCCTTGAACACGCCGACTCTGCGTGGATAACCGAGCCGGGTGGGCAGGTTGAACACCTGTTCCGCCAGTTCCTGGCAGCCGGGAATGAGCGCCGTGCCGCCCGTCAGGACGACCCCCGCGCCGATCTGCCGCTTGTAGCCCGAGCGCTCCAGCTCCTGATCCACAAGGGTCAGAATCTCTTCCATGCGCGGTTCACAAATTTCCGCCAGGAGCTGGCGGGAAAGGTAGCGGGACGGACGGCCTCCCACGCTGGGAACTTCAATAGTCTCTTCGGGGCGAACCATATGCGCCACAGCACAGCCGTGGCGTATCTTGATCTTTTCCGCCGAGGCCACGGGTGTGCGCAGGCCGAACGCGATGTCATTCGTGAGGTTTTGTCCGCCGAGAGCCACCGCGCCGGTATGCTTGATGGAGTCATTGGTGAACACGGCGATGTCGCTGGTGCCGCCGCCGAGATCCACGATTGCCACGCCTATTTCTCGTTCCTCATCTGTGAGGATGGCTTTTGATGAAGCCAGGGCCTCAAGCACGATATCGGAAACTTCAAGGTTGCTGCGCTTGCAGGAACGGACAATGTTCTGCGCGGAGGTTATCGCGCCGGTAACAATGTGTACATGCGCCTCCAGGCGATAGCCGGACATGCCGACAGGATCGGAAATGCCAAGCTGATCGTCCACAATATATTCCTGCGGAAGGATGTGAATGACTTCGCTGCCGGATGGAATGGATACAGCCTTGGCTGCTTCGATAACGCGCTCGATATCTCTCGCATCCACTTCCTTGCCGTCCTTGAGGGGAATGGCTCCATGAGAGTTGGTCCCCTTGATGTGACTGCCCGCGATGCCTGCGTAAACTGAACCGATTTCGCAGTTGGCCATGCGTTCCGCTTCTTCCACGGCCTTGCGGATGGATTGCACGGTTTGTTCGATATTGACCACTACACCTTTGCGCAGACCGGTGGACGGACTTTCTCCGACGCCGACGATATTCATCGTTCCGTCATCCGAAGTCTCGCCCACCACGCAACAGATTTTGGTGGTGCCTATATCAAGGCCAACGATGAGTTCGGACTTGGACATGTTGTTCCTCCGAAGGAGCGGGGATGGACGCAGTTAGACGGAAAGGAGAGACTTGATCCGATAGGAAGGACACGGAGCTTTTTGTATAATTCCACATAGTCGCGTGGTAAAAAATTCATCATAAATTCATGAAATTGTCTAGAAGATTTTGAGATAAAATCTCGATAATTTCGTATAAAAATCATGCCTTATGCAGCCATACCTGCCCATCTGCCGCATAGATTTCTCGTGTTTTGTTGATTTCCTTACGTTTTTCCATATCGTCAATGACCATGGCCAAACGTTTTAGATTTTCCTGCCAGTTTTCAATACCGATACTTAGAGATAGGTGTTTGTTTTCCCAGTACAATTCAAAGCCCTTTCCTGCGCTGATGCGCAGCCATGAGATTTGAGCAAGGTCAAAGGGAAAGCCCTTGGCTTTAAGTTGCGTCATGAACGCTCCCAGATGCGGGATGGCATCCTCTCCTCCCGGGCCGATGTCCAGTGTTGGTAGAGAACGAAATTTTTCACTCTGCACCGGCGCGATGAGCAGGCCGTTTTGGTCGAGATAATGCAGGGTGCCGTTGCGCAGCACCCAGAACTGCGGAACTCGCTCCTGAACATTGATGACAAAAGCATTCGGCAGTTCTCTGCGGATGGAGACAGCCTCAATCCACGGGTTTTGCAAAAGTTTCGCTTCCATTTCTGCAATACGCACGGACAGGCAATTATCGCCTTCTTTGAGTCCGCTGACGGTCAGAATTTCCTCCGGTTTAAGCTGGTTCAGCCCATGAATGTCAATTCGGCTGATCTTGAAGTAGTCGCTTGCGGTACAAAAATGGTAGGTCTTGTACAGACCGAGCCCCAGAGAACCGCAGAGCAGGGCAGCACATCCGAGTATGCAGATCCAGGCCCCGAACTTGCGGAAATCCGTCCGCGTTGAAGCAGGCCGAAAAATGCCGACATTCTGCGGGGGCAGCAACGCGGCTTGTGCCGTTGCGTCGGCCGGAGCAAGGCGTGAACGGGAACTCCGTCCGGACGGCGGGGGAGGACTGGAGGAAATATACCGATTACGTGTTTTATTCCGTTTGTCGCGAGGAGAAAGGATACTCATGACCACACCTTGATTTCCATTTCAAGATTCACACCCGTAGCGCGGGCGACTTTTTTCTTTGCCTCGTCGATAAGATCCAGAGCGGCCGCACAACTGCCGTTGCCTTCATTGACAAGAAAATTTGCGTGCATGCTGGAAAAACGCATGCCGCCTCGTCCCGTTCCTTTCATGCCTGCCTCTTCCAGCAGTTTTCCGGCGGATCGTCCTTCGGGGTTTTTGAAAACACAGCCTGCCGTATGGGCGGCAATGGGCTGAGTTGATTTTTTAGCCGCGATATGCTCGGCCATACGCGCCCGCACTTCAGCCGGAGTTTTCACAGCCAGCGAGAGGACGGCTTCCGCAACGATGAACCAGGCTGGCTCCCCGATAAGGGAAAAATGCCGGTAAGAAGTTGTCCAATCTTCTTTTTCGACGCGGCGCAGCCCCCCGGCGGGCGTAAATACCGTAAGCTCCCGCAGC
>CAJTSU010000226.1 GCA_910579055.1 uncultured Mailhella sp.
TCTTCATCAATATTGATGAAATGCTCCGGAACAACCGCTGTTATGCCGATGATTCTGACATGCCGGAACTGTGACTTGGACATAATTTATATGGCTCCACAGTCAATAATATAATTTTGAGCAGTGAGCCAGCGTGCTTGTTCCGAAAGCAGATAGACAACCATATTGGCCACATCCGGCACAGTTCCGATGCCGAAAGGGTACTTGCCTTCGGCATAACCACGGGCAATTTCATCCGCCATATCTGTCTGAATGAGGGAAGGCGATACGCAATTGACACGCATTCCGGCAGGGGCTAGTTCTCTGGCGACGGACTGCATGGTTGCAATAAGGGCTCCCTTTGAGCCGGCATATGATGTCATTCCGGGATCACAATGGACTCCGCCGGCGGAAGCAATGAATACCATGGCACTGCCAGAACCATTATTATTGCGTTTGTCCGCAAACCCTTTGGCCATGAATACCGGCGCAAAGTAGTTCACATCAAAAATACGGTGTATCGTTTCCAGCTCCACCGCCCTCAGGGGCTGAATTCCGCCCAGCCCCGCGCAGTAGGCCAATCCCTGAAATTTGCCGTAATGGTCTTTCAGTTCCCTGACATACGCTGGCAGACCGGCAATATCCTGCGCCAGATCCCTGCGCTCCAGAAAAACCCGGTCAGGGTGAACAGCCCTGGCCTTCATTTTCTCCAGTCGTTCCTGATTGCGCCCGATTCCGATAACCGTCGCCCCCAGCTCGTTCAGTAACAGGGCAACCCCTTCTCCAATGCCCGAAGACGCGCCCGTCACGATAAAACGTTGCTCCGGTGTGAATGAAATCATCCTAGAGGCCCGCCTTCGCCGCGATATCTTCCACGGTTTTCATGATTTCATAGTCACGCAGGGTGGTCTTGACCCCAAACTGTTTGTCCAGGAAGGCCATGGTCGCCATGACGGCCAGCGAATCCCACTCGTCCAAATCCTGCAGTTCCATGTCAAATGTCAGCTCATCCTCACGCTGCAGAACATCCAGCATTTCAATAAGGAATTCTTCACGTGTCATCACTACTCTCCCTTAAAATGTTTAGCCCAATGTGCTAGCCGATCCGCACGACTCAGTTTATCAGTCGGAGGCATATAAGTAGAAAAACCGCCGTTATACATGCCTGAAACATCAAGAGCCGCCCCTGCCCAAGACAGCCCTATACCAAAAGTAGAGAATATAATCTTCCTCAATACCGCGTCCGCAGGTTGGTCACAGAGCACAGTGAGCACGGAATTAGTAGAGTGGTTGGCATATTTGGAAAAGACATCCGCAGGGGACTTGTCTGCTGGAATCCCAGCTTTTTCGATAATATTTTCAACTATCTGTTTATTTGCTTGATGAATGGCAAAAAGATCTACATCATCGACCGTCCAACCTGCCGCATGAACTGTTTCTTTAATCAATGCAGGAGCAACTGCCATAGTAAAATTAAATACATCTTCTCCTTTCATCATACCCTGCTGAGGAGTCCATTTGTTACCTGAAGCGTCTTTAAAAACAAGATTTACAGTTTCCTCATCCAACGGTATACGTGTTCCCCCAACAGGATGAATTATCCTGTCCCAACTACTACCATCACAACCAAGTACAAAACTTGCCTGTCTATCTTCATCACTGCGCACCAAAAAAGTAGCGGAAGCAGAATCGCCAAACACAGGAGCAAGCTTTCTGTTTGTCTGGTCTGTCGTGCGTCCGCATAGATCTCCGGCAAGTAAAAGGCAATTTCTTACCGCTCCGCTTGAAATCATCGCATGAGCCGTCCAAAGGCCGTGGACATAGCCGGAGCAGCCAAGATTAAGATTCAGAGCCGCGCAGCTTTTCTTTAAATGAAGAACTCCATGGGCGATGCAGGCATCAGAAGGCTCAGGATAATCGGGCTTCTGATTAACAAAGATGAGCAGTTCAATCTCATCAGCGGAAAGGCCCATCTCCGTCATAAGTTTTTGGGCGGCATCGACGGCGAGATCCGTTACAGTCGTGTTTTCATCGGCAATATACCGACGGCCATAGCCCATCATCTTTTTTGCCCGGGCAAGCTTCTTGGTCGAACCGGCAAAGTATTCAAGCTCGTCATCAATATTGATATAATGTTCAGGCAAGGAGGTTTTTATCCCTGCTATCCTGACATGTCTGAACGTGGAAATTGACATTGAGCTATCCTTTTTGGATGAGAAAAATTGTTGAATATTCGGCATCATCCAAAAATTTTTTGCCTATCCATAACTTTGAATCCTAACACCCATAGTTCCTTTCGTTTCTTTTTCCACTTTATTCTGCATATTTTCTTCATTAAATTTTTTATGGAAAATCTATCCGCAATGTTGCCTTGTATCCAACAGCAGGAAGAAATCTGGTCTTCTGTCGGCTCATGTGGCGCATCTGACGTGTCAAAGCGGTGAATATGATGTTGTTTTGGTAATGCAGCCAAGACCTTTTGGAGGTTTTGCCGCCACACTTCAACGCCGTTATATGATGCAAGAGATACTTGAAGTTCCCGCACCAGAGCTTCAGAATTTGCGGGGGAGTTCAGCATTGTTTGACTTTTGGTTTTAAACTCGCCCACGGTAGTGCAGAGAGCGGATGTTCTGATCAGAAAATCTGACTGACCACTGTTCATGGTGAGGACAGGCTTTTCGGCGTTGATGGCGTCAATTACCGCCGTACCGCCTCCAATGGGAAACGAATCAAGGACAAGATCGGCACAGGCCAGGCACGTTTGATAATCTGTTGAATTATCAAGATTGCCGAGCAGGTAAAGCCGGTCTGGGTATTTCTTCTGTAATTGTCTGAAGTTTTTGTTCGCATGGTGTATTCCCACAATGACAACCGCAACCTTGGGATCTGAGGCCAGAAGGAAATCCAGTGTGTCATAAAAGGCGAGGCCTCTTGCAGGAATATATTTCGCTGCTGAACCTGAGGAAAAAACTATCTTTGCATTCGGGAAGAATCCGATGTTCTTTCGGGCGGAATCTCTGTCCCCATGATGCTTGACTGAACTGTCAACCGGTATGCCCAAAAATTCAGCTTGCGCGACTTTTCGACGGGAAAGACTGAGAGCACGACCGTGGCTGCTGAGATCGGCCACACAGTCAGCTATTGAAACTCCAAGCCAGAAAATATGATCAGCATGGTTAAACAGGACGACAGGCCGCTTGAAGTCCTCTGTACCAAACGCCAGTAACGCTGTCGGATCATCAGGATGCGTATGAAGAATGACACATTCGAACTGCGAGGCAAGTTCCCGCAGGCGCAGCGCATTGTCCAATATGGTAGCCGAGGTGTCGGCTATAACAAATCTTCCCCCGGACAGTTCCACACATTTTTTCAACCTGTCGGGCCAGTCTGCTTTCTGGGCAAGTAATATGCAGGAATGAGTTCTTTTTTCGCTGTCCAAATCTATCCAGCGTTCAACACATCGCGTATGCCCTCCGAAAGTGTACGCCTCTGTCAACACATGAAGAACGCTGTCTTTGTGAAAATCTTCCGGCAGATCGATATGATGTTGTTCAGCAGCTTCAAGAAAAATATTCTCCAGATGTTCCGAAGCATACGCAGCAATCGCGTGTGATGTTGCATATTTTGCGGCATCAGATGCCTTCAGTAAACGGCGCTTTTCTTCTTTTTCATATACAGCGGCAGAGACCATTTTAAAAAAATGGTTAGTATTCTCCATGATGCGTTTAAAAAATATATTATGCTCTTTCATGGAGAAAACCACTGAGAAAATTTTGCTCTAGAGTTATGAAATCATTGTAGTTTCTGACGTAATCGGATTCGTCATAATATGTATCCGCCAAAACCATAAGGATACTATCGTCAGAAACAAATTTCATCGTACGCCACACAAGGCCGCTCAAAAGCAAACCTTTCTTTGGAGAATCCAATAGATAAAAAGATTTTTGTCCATGATATTCGCAAGTTACCTCGATAATGCCGTTTACGGCAATAAGAACCTGCATCAGATTCCTGTGAGCATGAAATCCTCTTTCTATATTTTGGGGAGTGTTGTATATGTAATAGACGCGAGCTATTTCAAAGGGTATATTATTTCCTCCTTCAATAGCAACTAAACATCCTCTTGTATCTTTATTTTCATTAAAAATGATAAGGTGTGGGTTCTCTTTCATATTTCCCCCTCACGCCTTGAGGCAGTCATAGGGCCCGACCATGCCAACGGGGCGGCGATCCCGCAGTACAAACAGGGCGGCGGCGCCGTTTTCCCGCAGAAGGCGCAATGCCTCGGCTACGGAAT
>CAJTSU010000227.1 GCA_910579055.1 uncultured Mailhella sp.
GGCAATGAATATTGCCGCCTGTGCCGGAGCAAAACCATACGCTCCGCGCGACGCTGCCAACACGGTTCTATGACAGAGCCTTTTGTTTAATTCCATTCGTGAGGAGAATACATGAACTGGGATTTTGCCTGGCTGGCTGATCCTTCCGCCTGGGTTGGCCTGGGTGTGCTTATTTTGCTGGAGCTGGCGCTCGGCATCGATAATTTGCTGTTTATTTCCCTGCTGGCGGGCCGATTGCCGCGGAACCGGCGGAAGGAAGCCTTTCGTGTCGGCATGGGCCTTGCGTTGTTGCAACGCTTCGTACTGCTGGCCGCAATGGCCTGGCTCATTGAGCTGCGGGAACCGCTGTTCACCGCGCTGGGCCGCGGCTTTGCCGTGCGCGACATTATTCTGGTGGTGGGAGGGGTGTTTCTGCTTTTCAAGGGATCGCAGGAACTGCACGACAAGCTTGAAGGTGGTAAAGAACGGACGCAAGGCTCGGGAGGTGAGGCCGGGTTCTGGATTGTAGTGGTTCAGATTGCGGCGCTGGATGCCTTTTTTTCCTTTGATTCTGTGTTGACCGCAGTGGGGATGGCGAACGACGTGACCATGATGATGACCGCCGTGGCTGTCGCCATGGCGATCATGTTGTGTACGGCTCCGTTCCTTTCCGCCTTTGTAGAGCGTTATCCCTCAATTGTCGTGATGTGCCTGGGGTTTATGATGATGGTCGGCGCAAGCCTGATCATGGATGGCATGGGGCTGCCCGTACCCCGCGGCTACCTGTATGCTGCAGTGCTGTTTTCCCTGTTTGTGGAGGCGTTCAGGCAGCTCATGGTGCGGCGGAGGCGTTCGGCGCAAACCAGGCGAGATTCTCGTGGAGCGTTGGCTGACGCTGTGTCCCGTCTCCTGAGCCTGGGGGAACTAAGCTCGGGAGAGGCTCAACTGGAAATGGCTGCTCTGGCGGCGGATGCGGAAGGTGCCTGCGTGTGCGCCAAAAAAGAACGCGAGCTGCTGGTTCGCATCCTGCGCCTGGGGGGCTTGAGTGTCCGGGCGATCATGACGCCGTGGCCCAATGCGGACAAGATCGCGGCTTCAGCGTTGTGGGACGAAATGAAAAGGATCGCCGGACGTTCGGGGCAGGCGTGCATTCCTGTTTTTAATGAAGCGTCGGACGATGTGCTGGGCGCGGTATTTCTGCGGGACATGCTGGAACGGGAAGGAAAGAGGCAAGACGTATGCGCGGCGGACATGGCGCGCCCCGTGCCTGTAGTATTGGAGCATACACATGTCACGGACATGTGGGATGTCATGGCCGGGGCGGTCGAGCCTCTGGCTGTGGTGCTGGACGAGTACGGCAGACCCGCGGGCGTCATCACGCCCGAACACGTGGTGCGCGCTCTGGCGGGAGGGACGGAAAGGGCGCAGGAAAAGGATGAGTTTGCAGAGATGGAACTTGTTCTTGCGGGAAGCATGCCTTTGCCTGAGGTGATGAATACGCTGGCGCTTGAAAATGACGGATCTTTCAGGTCGGAAACCCTGGCCGGCATGGTATTGGAGATTTTGGGCCGTATTCCCCGCGAGGGTGAAAGCTTTTCCTGGGGGGGCTGGCTCTGGCGCATTCAGGGCATGGACGGTCTGCGTATCGCGCGCCTTGGCTTACGTCGGGAGGAAGATTCCGTATCCGGGGTGCAAAAAAAACGATAATCTTTCAACATATTGTAATACATGAATTTTTATTGTATTTTCGGGGATGTTTCGCGCTTGAAAACGGTGCGCTTCCCTAATGTTTTTCATGTGATTGACCGATGCAGGCAAGTAACGGACATTTGTTGGCGCAAGTTGAAGGTCCGTTGCCGCGCACGAATTTTCGGGAGTCCGTTTTGTCAGAAAAAAATATGCCTCAACCTGGTTTTCATTGTCTGACCTTTGGGTGTCAGATGAACGTCAACGATTCCCAATGGGTTGCGCGTGCCCTTGGTCAGCGTGGTTTTGTCGAGCGCTCTTTGGAAGACGCTGATGTGGTTTTTCTGAATACCTGTTCCGTGCGGGAAAAACCGGAGCAGAAGGTGCACAGCGCACTTGGACGGGTTCGGCAGATCAACCCGCGCGCCGTCGTGGGGGTGGGGGGCTGCGTGGCGCAGCAGCTCGGCGGCGAGCTCATGAAGCGTCATCCCCAGGTTCGGCTGGTGGCAGGCAGTGATGGTATTGTCCATGCGCCAGACGCCTTTGTCCGCCTTTTGCAGGAAGACAGCCTGCGCCTGAGCTACCTCGATTTTACATCCGGGTATCCGGATCGGGATCCCTGTCTGCGTGGAGAGGCGGGCAGCGCCATTACGCCTGTGGCCTTTGTGAATATCATGCAGGGGTGCGACAATTTTTGCGCGTATTGCATTGTGCCCTTCACGCGGGGGCCGCGTAAATCGCGCTCCGGTTCCGCCGTGCTGGAGGAATGCCGTGCATGGCTGGATCGCGGCGCGGGCGATATCACCCTTTTGGGGCAGAACGTCAATGTTTTCGGGCAGGATGACGAGGGAGACGGAACCTCGTTTCCCGAGTTGCTGCACAAGGTGGCGGCACTGCCGGGGTTGAGGCGTTTACGCTTTGTTACTCCGCATCCGCGTGATTTTTCAGAAGAAACAGTGGCAGCGTTTGCGGATTTGCCGCAGCTCTGTTCCCGTCTGCATTTGCCCTTGCAATCGGGGTCGGATTCTGTGCTGGCCCGCATGGGTCGGGGCTATGATATGGGCCGTTATCTGGATCTGGTTGCCCGCTTGCGCAAGGCCAGGCCGGACATCGCCTTGTCCACGGATCTCATTGTAGGCTTTCCCGGCGAGACGGAAGCGGAATTTGAAGATACCTTGCGCGCAGTGGATGCAGCGGGCTTCATGTCCAGTTTTTCTTTTTGTTATTCGGATCGCCCCGGTACACGGGCTTCAGCCATGCCGTTCAAGGTTGCCCGTGAGGAGCAGCTTGCACGGCTGGAGCGGTTGCAGACGCTCCAGAATGAAAGGGCGGAAATATGGCTGGCCGGACGGGTAGGAATGGATTCGGATGTGTTGTTGGAAGGGCGTAGCCGCAGAGAAGCCGGGGAACCCGATGACGGCACGGAAACATGGCAGGGACATGACCCCTGGGGGGATACAGTGAATCTGACACTGCCCGCGGGGATCGGACGTCCCGGTCTGTTTGTCCCGGTTCGTTTCACTGCGGCAAAGAAGCATTCATTGATGGCGGAAGCAATCAGCCCGGAAAAGATTCGGGCCTGATTCAGGTAAAGAGGGGAGGCAGGAACATGGTGGAAATGAAGGTACTTGGGCTCACAATGGAGGGGGACAGCAATTCTCCCATTCTTGTGTTGCAGCAAAAGGGAGGGGCGGAGATTCTGCCCATCTGGATTGGCGTGTCCGAGGCTCTTTCCATTTCTCTGGCTCTTAATGGCAAGAAGCTTGATCGCCCCTTGACGCATGAAACCATGTTCCGGGTTCTGGACAGGCTTGGCGCGTCCGTCGCGGGAGTGGATATCACTGAATTACGTGAGGGAACATATCTGGCTGAAATGGAAATCGCTTCCGGTATGGAAAGGATGCGCCTGGATTGCCGTCCTTCTGACGGCATAGCTCTTGCTGTGCGCGCGCATGCGCCCATTCGTGTGGCCGAGGAAATTCTGGAGGCCACGGCCAAATCGCGAACGCGCCGCCGGGGCGAGGACATGGTGACAACGTTCATGCCGGATGATGCTGCCGGCCCCGAGGCGGGCAAGTTGCTGCAAAGCATGGAGGCCGCAAGCCCCTACAAAATGTAGAGAGTCTTGCCGTTCTGCCTGCCTGGCGAACAAATTCATGGCAAAATTGCTCATGGAGTTGAGCAGGGCAGTCTTCATCTCATCTCGGTCATGTCGTGTTCCGGTTATGCTCCGCCCTTTCCCGGCTTGATTTTGCCTGCGCGAAAATGGCGCGCCTTGGCTTCCTCTATGGGGCTGTTTCCGAAAAAACGTCTGTATTCGCGGCTGAATTGCGAAGAATTGGTATAACCGACACAGGCGGCGGCCGAGCCTACATTCATGCCTTCCCTTGTGATCAGCTGCCTGGCCTTGTGCAGGCGGATGCTTTTCAAATACTGAACAGGGGAGGACGCCGTCACGGCCCGGAATGCCAGATAAAAGTTGGAAATGCTCATTCCCGCTTCTTTGGCCATGGTTTCCACATCAAGTTCTTTGGCATAATTTCGCTTGGGTGGCAACGCCGCAAGTGAATTGCGGCTACTGCG
>CAJTSU010000228.1 GCA_910579055.1 uncultured Mailhella sp.
GAAACCTGCGCGCCAGAACATAGGAGCCTGGCTGGCAGATACTTTCAATCGCAAAGCGCTCCAAGAAGGCGCTGACGTATTCCCGGAATACATCAGCGGTTCCTTAGCCTGCGGAATACTGCGCGTAATTTGTGCATAATTTATTTATTAAACAAACCAATAAGATATTGTAATATGTGTTGCCTAATAATGAGAAATACAGTAAATTTAAATTAAAATTTCAGTACAAGTTTTAAAGAGAACATACTGCGAGGTAATTCATGTCTGAAGAATCCCCAGGTTGTTCGTACACGCCGCTTTCCGATGCCGCGCTGGAGTTTTGCGGGGAATCTTGCCTGCTGGTGCTCAAGGAGATGGGGCTTCCCTTTGCGCTGTCCTATTTGTTCGCCTTTCTGCGGCAGCATTATCCGATAACACGCATCTTTTGCGGTTTTCGCCATGGCCGGGATGCGGCGTTCATTCCTGTGGCGGATACCTTGCCCGAAGGCGTGAAGAGCACGCAATATCCGGTCGGGCGTTCTCTGACGCGGGAGCAGCTGCGCAAGCTGCTGGTGGATGGTTCGCGCTCCTCTCTTTTTCCCCAGGGCCCGTTTCCCGATGCTCCGCATCGGGGGATGCGTCAGGAGGATTGCAGTTCCCATGTGGGTGTGCCGCTGTTCAAGTTGGGAGAGGCCGCCTTTCAGCTGAGGTTTTGTTCGGACACGCCGGCCGCTTTTGATGAAAGGGATGCGGCATGCTTTCAGCGTCTGATCCGGGCCTTCAGCGCAGAACTGGAGCATACCCTGCATCTTCAGCTGGATCGGGGCGGGCCGCCCGTGCGCTATGAGGACAGCCGCGGGCTCCTGCGCATGTGCGGCGGGCTGGCGGACGTGCTGGAAAACATGGAGCGCGTGGCGGCCACGGATTGTACCGTGCTGATCACCGGGGAAACCGGCGTGGGCAAGGATATGGTGGCTGACGCCATTCACCGTGCCTCGGCCCGGCGTAATGGGCCGTTGATCAAGCTCTATTGCGGGGCGTTTTCTGACTCGCTGCGGGAAAGCGCATTGTTCGGGCGGGAAAAGGGTGCGTTCACCGGGGCGACTTCGTGGCGATCCGGCTGTTTTGAGGCGGCCAACGGCGGCACGATTTTTCTGGATGAAATCGGCGAGTTGTCGCTGCGCGCTCAGGCGGAGCTTCTGCGTGCCCTGGACAGTCGGGAAATCCCGCATGCGGGCGGTACCCGCTGCATCCCGCCGGACATTCGGGTTATCGCGGCTACCAGGCGGGATCTGGGCCGTATGGTGGATGAAGGAAGTTTTCGGGAAGATCTGTGGTATCGGATCAATCTCTTCCCCCTGCATGTGCCGCCGCTGCGCCAGCGGCGGGCGGATATCCCTGTGCTGGTCAGCCTCTTCGCGCAGGGGGCTTCTTCACGTCTGGGGCTGGTATCCTCCCCGGTGATCCCCCCGGAGGAAATGGAGAGGCTGTATCGCCACACCTGGCCGGGAAATGTGCGGGAACTGCGCAATGTGGTGGAACGGGCCGTCATTCGCGGCCGCAATGGCACGACCTGCCTGCCTCTGCGCTTCGAGTTGCCGGAAAAGACGGAACGAAGAGGGGCGGCTTCCTCCGCCGCAAGGGCGGGAGAACTGGCGGCGGAACGGGAGAACGGTCCGCCTGAAGGCGCATTGCCCACGCTGGAGGAATTGGGCGATCGCTATGTCGCCTGGATGTTGCGCCGTACCGACGGCAAGGTTTCCGGCGCGGGAGGCGCGGCCGAGCTGCTCGGGGTTCACCCGAATACCGTTCGGGAGCGTTGCCGCCGTAGTGAACGCAGGTCGGGATAGCCGCTTCTGCCCCGGCGCATCTTCTTTGCGGCCTGCCCCCTGGCGTTTGTATGCCGAACGGCATTTGCCGCGATGACCGAAAATTTTTCACAAAGTATAAACTATGAGCGCGTACAGTCGATAAGGTACGCAAAACTCACTCTGTTCGACAAGGTATTTAAGATATGAAAGTATCGCTGCAAACAAAAATTGTACTGCCTTCCGTGCTGGTATTTGTACTTGCATTCGGTCTTTCCGGCTGGAACTCCTATTCGCGGGCGGAAAAAGCTCTGCGTGAGGCCGTGGTGGCCATGCTTGAAGGCAACCTGCGTTCCGTGAGCATGGGGCTCCGGGATTACAAGCAGGGGATTCTGGACGATCTGCGCGGCAATACCACCATTACGCCCATGCGCATGCTGTATTCCGCGGACAGACACGAAGCCGGAAAGGAGAGCGTGCGTGTTTCCCTGCGCAACCGCCCCCTGCTGCGGGACGGAGTCTTTCTTTATGTGGATGCCACGGATGAAAACGGACTTGTCCTTGCCAGCAGCGACGAGAAGCGGGTGGGGATGTCCTTGGCGGATTCTCCCGCCTTCAAGACCGCTCTGGACGGCAGGGACGCCGTGGGTGCGGCCCTGCCCGGGCCGGACAAAAATGCCCTTGTCCCCTTTGCCGTGCCGGTGGTTCTGGATGGGAAGACGCGCGGCGTGCTGATGGCCATGGTGGATTTCTCCAAACTGGGGGACAAGTTTGTTGCGCCGATTCGCATCGGCAAGCTGGGGTACGCCTTCGTCGCCACTGGTGTGGGCGAGATCATGTTTCACCCGGACGGGGCGGAGATTATGGCTCCGGTTGCACCCACCTCGCTGACGCCCAAGATGGTGAAGTGGCGTAACGGCATATATGAATATTCCTGGAGCGGGCAGGACTGGATCGCCCTGTATGAAACGGATGAACAGTCGAACTGGACGGTTATTGTCAAGGCTCAGGGCGGTGAGGTGTTCGCATCCATCCACGATATCGCCAAAAGCACCATTGTACTCACTGTCGGTTCCAGCGTGCTGTTTGCGGTTATGCTCTTTCTGCTGGTTCATTATCTCATTGCCTCGTTGCGGAGGACTGTGGCGTTTGCTGAAGCCGTGGCCGAAGGCGATCTTGAGCGCACGCTGGACATCAGTTCCGGCGATGAAGTGGGTATGCTGGCCTCCGCCCTGCGTCATATGGTAGGCAATCTGCGCGAGATGATCGCGTCCAGCCGGCGCAACGAGCAGAACGCCCTTGAGCAGAGCGAGCGGGCCGCCGCGGCGATGCGTGAGGCGGAAGCCAGCCGTCAGCAGGCGGAATCCGCGCGCCGTCAAGGGCTTCAGGAAGCCTCCCGCCAGCTGGGTTCTTTGGTGGAAGGGCTGGCGGGACATGTGGAGACGCTGCGCGGACGTCTGGAGCAGGCCGCCGCCGGGGCAGACGGGCAGTACCGGAGTTCGCAGGAAAACGCGCAGGCCATGGACAGCATGAATGAGAGCGTGCGCGCCGTGGCCGAAAGCGCTGCCGCGGCCGCCGCGGGTTCCTCTCATGCCCGGGAAATGGCGATGAACGGACAGCAGGTTGTCTCCGGCGTGGCGGAATCCATTTCCAAAGTCAACCACAGCGCCGAAGCCCTCAAGGAGAGCCTGAACAGCCTTGGCGAAAAGGCCGAAGGCATCGGGCACATCATGAATGTCATCACCGATATTGCGGATCAGACCAATCTGCTGGCGCTCAACGCCGCCATTGAGGCTGCCCGCGCGGGTGAAGCCGGGCGCGGGTTTGCCGTGGTGGCCGATGAAGTGCGGAAACTGGCGGAAAAAACCATGAAGGCCACGCAGGAAGTGGATGAAGTGGTCAAGGCCATCCAGATCGGCACGCGGGACAATATTCGCATGATGGAAGATACCGCGAGCGTGGTGGAAAGCACGGCAGGGCTGGCCTCCCAGGCGGGACAGTCGCTGTGCGAGATCGTGAAGACCGTGGAGCAAAGCGCGGTTCAGGTGGAGCATATTACCGGGGTCAGCCGTTCCCAGTCCGAGATCAGCGTGGGGATAACCGGGAATATCGAATCTGTGGGGAATGTGGCGGAAGAAACATCACGCCTGATGGGGGAAGCGGAGCAGGATTTGAAGGGAGTGCTTGCCATTTCCGAAGAATTGGGCCGCAAGATCGAAACGCTGGGACGGTAGACAACTCAAGTTTGGAGCAATTTCGCTTGGCCCTGCCACAGAACCGTGTTGGCAGCGTTGCGCGGAGCGTACGGTTTTGCTCCGGCACAGGGGCAATATCCATTGCCGCAAAGCCAGCCCGTGTTCCGCATGGGCGAGCGGCAGTCGTTAGAGCGTTTTGTGATTGAAACTATCTGCCAGCCAGACCCTATGTTCTGACCCG
>CAJTSU010000229.1 GCA_910579055.1 uncultured Mailhella sp.
CTCATCTCTGCTCTCGATGCCCGTACGCCTCGCTTTGCTCGGCTACGGCTATGCCCCTTCGGGCAGCTGCGCTCGCGCCTCCGGCAGTCGATACTGTTGTGCGTTTTCAATCTGTGCATTTTTGCACAGTAAAAAAAACACTAAAAAAATCAGCCTGTAACATAACGGCAATGCAGAGCTGCACTGTGCGCGTCCGCCCGCTCTTTTTTCGTATTTCAAATAACAAAATAAAAACAATATATTAGCAGCCATCAGAACTCTGGCACACCACATGCAAGAGCACGGAAAAAGCGCGCCGGCCGGGTGCGCCGCCGTTTGTCACAACCTTGCATCATCACAGGAGTTTGCCATGAGCCAGTTTGGAACCTGTTGTCTTTCTCCCCAGGAAGAACGCGTCATCAACAAACATGTTAACCGCGAAGGACGTGAACGTATTTATACCATACTCGACCGCAACCAGTTCATGATCCCCCATGTGGATGTGGAGCGCGCCAAGTATTTCACCGAATCCATGCGCGAGACAGAAGGTGAGCTGCTCACTCTGCGCTGGGCCAAAGCATTAAAGAACGTGGCGGAAAAGATCACCGTGTGGATCACGCCGAACCAGCTTCTTGCGGGCCGCGTGGGGCAGCTTGGCCGTTACGGCATTCTGTACCCTGAAATCGACGGCGACTTCTACCGCGAAGTGCTGGCCGGCCTCGAACATCGTGACAAGAGTCCTTTCCAAATCTCCAGGGAAGATATCAAAACCGTTATGGAAGACATCGCCCCCTACTGGGAAGGCAAGACCTACCATGAACATCTGAACAAAGTCATTCCTGCGGAAATTCGCGGTGTTACCTACGACGATGAACGCGGGCTGAAGTCCAAGTTCGTGGTCAGTGAAACATCTTCCTACCGTTCCGCCCTGCAATGGGTGCCGGACTATGAAAAGGTCATCCAGCGCGGCTTTATTGATATCCGGAATGAGGCGCGCTCCAGGCTTGCCGAACTGGATCTGAGCAACTCCGTAGATGTATGGGACAGGAAGCCCTTCCTTGAAGCCATGATCATCGTGTGCGATGCCATCATGATTTGGGCCGGACGGCATGTCCAGCTCGCCCGTGACCTCGCCGCGCAGGAAAAAGATGACACACGCAGGGCCGAGCTGCTGGAAATCGCTGAAATTTGTGAACGTGTCCCGGCCTACCCGGCCCGTACCTTCCGCGAGGCCATACAGAGCCAGTGGTTTGTTCAGATGTTCTCCCGCATCGAACAAAAAGCCAGCGCCATCATCTCCAACGGCCGCATGGATCAGTATCTCTATCCTCTCTACAAAAAGGACATCGAGGAAGGCCGCCTGACCAGAGAGCAGGCAAAGGAACTTCTGGAATGCATGTGGGTGGACATGGCCCAGTTCATTGACCTGTACATCAACCCCACCGGCGTGGAATTTCAGGAAGGCTACGCCCACTGGGAAGCCGTGACCATCGGCGGGCAAACCCGCGACGGCGAAGACGCCACCAACGATTTGTCTTACCTCTTCCTCGAGTCCAAGCGCGAATTCCCGCTGAATTACCCCGACCTGGCGGCTCGTATCCATTCTCGCACGCCGGAACGCTTCCTGCATGAAATAGCCCTGACGGTGAAGGACGGATCAGGGTTTCCCAAGCTGATCAACGATGAGGAAGTCATTCCGCTGAACGCCATCAAAGGCTGTCCCATGGATGAAGCGCTGGACTACGCGGTTTCCGGCTGCACGGAAACCCGCATGCCCAACCGCGATACCTACACCTCCGGCTGCGTATACGTAAACTTTGCCACAGCGCTGGAAATGCTGATGTACAACGGACGCATGCTGCACTACGGCGACGAACTCATCGGCCTGGAAACCGGCGACCCTCTCAACTTCAAAACCTGGGAGGAATTTTACAACGCCTACAAGGCCCAGCACATGAATCTGCTGCGCAAGGCCTTTCAGCAACAGCATGTGGTGGACAAATTGCGCCCGCAGCATTTTGCCGCTCCTCTGTCCTCCTGCCTGCATAACCTGTGCATGGAGAACATGCTTGACCTGCATACCGAAAAGATCCCCGGCGGCGTAGACTATTCCTATTTTGAATTCCTCGGCTACGGCACGGTGGTGGACTCTCTGGCCGCCATCAAAAAGCTGGTGTTTGAAGAAAAGAAGCTGACCCTGCGCGAAGTCATTGACGCCTGCCGGGCGGACTTCAAGGGCTATGAACCCGTGCGTGAAATGCTGCGCAACGCGCCCTGTTATGGCAATGATGACCCGTATGCAGACAGTATCGCCAAAGACATTGACCGCTTCACGCAAGTCGAGGCCCAAAAAAGTACGCAAGAGCGCGGCGTACATGTTGATGTGCGCTACGTGCCCATTACCTCGCATGTGCCCTTCGGCAAGGTGGTATCCGCCACGCCCAACGGCCGCCACGCCTGGACCGCCCTGTCCGACGGCTCGTCCGCTTCTCACGGAGCGGACAAAAACGGGCCCACCGCAGTTCTGCTGTCCAACTACCATTCCAAAAACTACGGCATGATCAACCGAGCCTCGCGTCTGCTGAACATCAAGCTTTCGCCCAAGTGCGTGGCGGGTGAGGAAGGGACGCGCAAAATCATGAACATCATCCGTACCTGGTGCGATCTCAAGCTGTGGCATCTGCAATTCAATATCGTGAACAAGCAAACCTTGATCGAAGCCCAGAAGACCCCGGACAACTACCGCAGCCTGCTGGTGCGTATCGCCGGATACAGCGCCTACTTCTGCGATCTGTCCCGCGATCTTCAAAACGACATCATTGAACGCACGGAACACGAGTCTGTGTAAGCGGGGCCTGCTCCGTCCGGCCCGCCCCAGCGGGGCCGGACGGACGACGGGCTGCGGACAAAGGTCAGCAGCCCCAAAAATTGCGAGCCTGATTTTTGAGACCGCCGACTTTATCAGCAAGCTCTGCGGCCACATTTTTCCTCTTTTCTTTCCTGCAAGGGGCCTGCCATGTTGGACAAAAACAAAACCGGCATCATCTTCAATATGCAAAAATTCAGCGTCCACGACGGCGAAGGCATCCGCACGCTGGTCTTCTTTAAGGGGTGCCCTCTGCGCTGCCAGTGGTGCAGCAACCCCGAATCGCAGCATCCCAAACCGGAAAAAGCCTTCAACCCCACGCGCTGTCTCTCGGCGGAAGTATGCGGGCGCTGCGCCAGGGCCTGCCCTCACGGCGCGATCTCCGTGGTCAACGGAATGCTGTGCAACGACCGCTCCCGCTGCGCCACATGTCTGGAATGTACAAGAGCCTGTCCCTCCGGCGCGCAAACCCTGTATGGGGAAGAAAAGAGCGTGGACGAAATCCTTAACCTGGTGGAACGCGACGGCACGTTTTACGCCCGTTCCGGGGGCGGCCTCACGCTGAGCGGAGGCGAAGCCCTGATGCAGCCGGAATTTGCCTGCGCCCTCCTGCGCGAAGCCCATGCCCGGCATATCAATACCGCGCTGGAAACCTGCGGCTGCTATGCCTACGAGCATCTTCTGGAAGCAGCCAAACATCTTGACGCTCTGATGTTCGACATCAAATGCTTTGACGCGGAAAAGCATAAAACATTCACCGGCGTGGACAACGCACGCATTCTCCACAACTTTGCCCGCGTGTGTAAAGATTTTCCCACCCTTCCCATCACCGCGCGCACGCCGGTCATCCCCGGCTTCAACGACAGCGAAGAAGATATCCGCGCCATTCTTGACTTTCTCCCCCGGCAGGACAACGTGCATTACGAACTTCTGCCCTACCACCGCATGGGACAACCGAAGTACGAATACCTTGGACGCCGCTATGAGCTGGAAGGCGCAAAGCTGGACGAAATCAAGATGGAACGGCTCAAATCCCTGGCCGGGCAGCCCTTCAAGCTCAAGGCCGGTACGCGCTCGCCCCTGAAAGAGAAGTATGCTGACCTCACGCCGTATTAACCGCGCATATTAAAAGCGACATCTCCTATTTCCATGCTCTGTTGTAGAACTGTGTTGATGGCGTTGCGCGAGGCGGGCGGTTTGGCTCCGGCATGGACGGCAACATCCGTTGCCCCAAAAGCAGCCCGTGTTCCACACGGGCGAGCGGCAGTCGTTAGAGCGTTTTGTGATTGAAACTATCTG
>CAJTSU010000230.1 GCA_910579055.1 uncultured Mailhella sp.
CAGGCCTGTTTTGCGCAAGCAGGATGTGTTTAAATATAAAATAGATGATCAGTATAATATAAAACCTTACGTCTGAACTTGGGAATCCACACAATATGATACTTGCAATCCCATACTGTGTGACTTAAAGTATTATTCCTCTTCATGTTCAAGCCTCCTCTTGCTCGCACTGAACTGCTCACAAAAGGAGGCTTGAACTTACTCCCGCAACTGTCAAACTCTACTAGTCCCCCGGCATAGCCGGGGGATTACCTATGATATTTATTTACGGCCACAGTTCTTTAAGCGATTGACAGGTTGCTCTGCGAGTTACATTTTGAACTTCAGAAATTTTTATGACTTTCCAACCAGCTTTATGAAGCTCGATAGCTCTTAACCGCCTGTATTCCCTGTGTTCTGACTTTAGGAACTGCTTTTTTCCATGCAGCAAATGCAGCGTAACACCTGGAGATTATTTTAGCATTTAAATATATTATAGAGCATAAAATCAGACGGTTGCCATTGCAAAAGTGAATGTCCCGGTATCACGGGTAGTTGCGTTCAAAACGCAAATTAGGTAATTTAAAGCGGCTTGGGTTGTCCAAAGCCCCTTGGACTTCCTTCTTTGTGGAGCATGACCAACGTAAAAACGCAAGCAAGCCCGGAAATCTCATTTCCAAACTTGTCCTTACAATATCAGGGGTAATCTCCTGATTTTATGGGGCGCAGACTATGTATGTCTGCTACTCTTTATGTTTTTATAACATGTTGAATTTATACATTTTTATGGATTTTTTTTCAATCCTTGGCCGAACCGCAGTAACTGAACTACACAAGCTGGCTGTGCAACTACCACATAGTCTGGATTCCCAAATACAGAAAAAAAGAAGCCTTTTTGTGCATACGGGAAGAACCGGAAAGTATCTTGCATAAGCCTGCAGAGCAGACGTACAGCAAAATATTAGTCAGAAACACAAGTGAGGTTAGAAGGTATGGATCAGGCGCGAAAGGCAAAACTTGAGGCTGGCGGCATCAATGTGAACAGCGCCCTTGAGCGTTTCATGGGAAATGAGGCTATGGCGGAACGCTATTGGCTGAAATTTCTGAATGAAAAGAGCTATGCCATGCTGCGGGACGCCATTGACGCGGACGACCTGGAAACGGCGGCAATGGCGGCGCATACGCTGAAGAGCGTATGCGGCACTATCGGCTGCGAGGCCATGCAGGAGCTTGTGGTTCAACAGGAACGCCATATCCGGGCCGGAGAATGGGAGGATGCCGTTGGTATGATGCCGGAGATATCCCGTGCCTATGAGAACATCTGTGGCGTGCTTGGGGTATAATGGAAGAATTAAATTTTCGGCCATACAGCGGTGGTGATTGATTTTGCCGCAGGTCCGTTCCGCTTTTTTGAGTTGAAGAAACGAAAACATTTTCAGGTTTCTGACTCTTTACAATAAAATAACAGCGTGGGATTTCAATGAAAGTTTATGGCGCAAAACATGACATGGAGGAGAAAACACAAGGCAGAGGAAGCACTCATGCCCATAACGGACAAAGCTGGGTGCTCCTGTTGTGTCTTGTGGCCCTTTGCTATGTTCTGCTTGTATGTTTTTCGATGTATAAAATAAGCGATTCGACAACCCAGCTCTATGAGTATCCCTATGCCGTCTCGCGTGAGGCGCAGGAAATGAAGGCCCGCCTTTACGGAATGAGGAATACGCTCCCCGCGCTCCTGGCTACGCCGGATCTGGCTCGTGACAAGGTCGAACATATTTTGCAAGAGCAGGAAAGCGCGCAGAATGCCTCGCTGGAGAACATCAGGCGCAGATTCAGAGGCGCGAAAGACGAACTGACAAATCTGGAACGGAACATGACCGGAATCCGTCATGCCCGGGAGCAGATGATAGAAGACATGTGGGGAGTCACGGATTTTAATGAAACATCCGCTTATTATACTCAAAAAGTTCTCCCTTTTTTTGACGAGCTGGATCTCGAACTGGACGCTCTGAGCAAGAAGGCGGATCTCAGGGGGGCGGCGATTCTGGCAGGCATGGATCAGCTGCGATGGATTTCCATTATTACCGCGCTGTCTGTCGGGGGGATGCTTATCTGGTTTGTTTTTCGCGCCAGCAGGCAGGAACGGGAGAGACACAGGGAAATTGCATACCGGGAAAATCTTTTTAATCTGCTTTCCGCCAACATAGACGAAGTATTCTGTATCTCACGCGATAGCGCGTCTTTCGAGTATGTCAGCTCGAACAGCGAACGTATTCTGGGCATGTCTGCGAAAGAGCTGCTCCAGAATTCCGGCAGGCTGTACTCGCTTCTGTCGGATGAAGACAGTAACTGGCTGCATGGTCTGCTCCTGGACACATTCACGGATGTTCAGGAGCAGGATGTCACGCTTGGGGAAAAAAGACGCCAGTTCAGAATGCGGGTATATCCCATTCTTCAGAATGGCGTACTGACGCGCCGTATTGTCGTGCTGGCCGATCAGACCGAGGCTCTGGCCTATCAGCAGAGGCTGAGCGACGCACTGGAGAACGCGCGCAACGCCAATGCGGCCAAAAGCAGTTTCCTTTCCCACATGTCACATGAAATTCGTACGCCGATGAATGCTATCATCGGCATGACCACCATTGCCCTGACCCGGCTTGATGACCGGGTTCGCGTAGAGGATTGTCTGACCAAGATTGCTCTGTCATCCCGTCATCTGCTCGGCCTGATCAACGATGTGCTGGACATGTCCAAAATCGAGGGCGGCAAACTCTCCATTGCACATGAAGCATTCAATTTTCAGACCGCCCTGCAGGGGGTCGTCAATCTCATTCAGCCGCAGACCCAGGCTCATGGTCAGGAGTTTGACGTATCGCTGTGTGGAGTCGATGAGGAGGAACTGCTTGGCGACTCTCTGCGTATGAATCAGATTCTCATCAATATCCTGTCCAATGCGGTCAAGTTTACCCCGGCGGGAGGGAGCATACGGCTGGAGGTGCGTCAGCTCCACAAAAAGAAGAACAATGTGCGTTTCCGTTTCATTATCCGCGACACCGGCATAGGCATGAGCAAGGAATTCGTGGAGCGGCTGTACACCCCCTTCGAACAGGCCCGGCCTTCTTCAAAATTCGGCGGCACGGGGCTTGGCATGGCCATTACCAAGAACCTCGTTTCTCTGCTGGGCGGCACTATATTTGTGAAAAGTGAGGAAGGCAAAGGTACCGAGTTCACCGTGGAACTTCCCTTCGGCCTCAGCGGACGCCAGCGGGATGACAACAGGGCACGGCTGGAGCCGCTCAAGGTTTTGGTTGTGGATGATGACCGGGATACCTGTGAGCATGCGCTTCTGCTTCTGGACAAAATGGGACTTCGTACCCGCTGGGTTCTCAGCGGTGCCGAGGCCGTGAAACTTGTACACGAATCCCATGAATGCGGTGATGATTATGACGTATGCTTTATAGACTGGAAAATGCCGGACATGGACGGCGCGGAAACTGCCCGCCGCATCCGCAGTGAAGTCGGGCCGGATACCCTTATCATCATTATCAGCGCCTATGACTGGGGGCCGATAGAAGCGGAAGCCCGCGCCAGCGGCGTTGACGCGTTTATTGCCAAACCGTTTTTCGCCTCCAATCTTTACAATACACTCGCGTCAATGACACGACGCGTCAAGCCTGTGGAAGCGAAAGTTTGCGAAGAACAGCAGACAGATGCGAAAAGCGCTGCCTCCCGGCATTATGACTTTACAGGAAAGCGTATTCTCTTGGTCGAGGATAATGAATTTAACCGTGAGATCGCCCAGGAATTTCTTGAAATGACAGGGGCCACGGTTGAATGCGCCGAAGACGGTTCCGAGGCGGTAGCGCTTTTTACGGCCTCGAAATCCGGACAATATGATATTATTCTGATGGATGTGCAGATGCCCGTCATGGACGGTTATGAAGCAACACGCACCATTCGCGCTTCGGAACACCCGGACGCGAAATCCATTCCCATTCTTGCCATGACGGCCAATGCATTCAGCGAAGATGTGGCTGGCG
>CAJTSU010000231.1 GCA_910579055.1 uncultured Mailhella sp.
TCCCCGCCCTCAACCGCGGGCTGGATGTCTCCCTCAAACTGATCATCCCCGCTGCGCTCATCGGCGGCGCGCTTGGCGTCTTTACCGGCGTGACGCGCGTGTTCGGGCCCCGCTGGGCCCGCCGTTTGGCCAATGCCGCCGTAGCCGTCATCCGGGGGGTGCCGCTCACCGTGCAGCTTATGATTCTTTATTTCGGCCTGCCCAATATCCCTTGCCTGCGCATCGACCTTGAACCGTTCACCGCCGCTCTGGTGGGTTTTATCTTCTGCACCGGAGCCTACCAGTCGGAATATGTGCGAGGCGCGCTGCTCTCCATCCGGCAGGGGCAGATCCGCGCGGGGCAGGCGCTGGGCATGACAAAACTGCAAATCATCACCTCCATTGTCGTGCCGCAGGCCGTGCGCCGCGCCCTGCCCGGTTGCGGAAACGAGGTCATTTACCTTATCAAGTATTCATCGCTTGCCTACATCATTACCTGCATTGAACTCACCGGCCGGGCCAAGACCCTGATTTCCCAGACCTACCGCCCCACGGAGGTCTATCTGACCGCCGCTCTCTACTATCTGGCAATGGTCACGCTGGCCACCTGGCTGCTCAACTGGCTGGAACGTAAACTCGCCATCCCCGGCTTCGGCAAAAACAACACCTGAGAACACCATGCCCGCATTGGAACATCTTCGCAATTTCTGCATCATCGCCCACATCGACCACGGCAAATCCACGCTGGCCGATCGCATTCTCGAATACACCGGCCTCGTAAGCGACCGCGAAAAACGCGATCAGTATCTGGACAAGATGGATCTGGAGCGCGAACGCGGCATCACGATCAAGGCGCAGACCGTCCGCATTCCCTACAAGGACAAGGACGGCACACCTTACATTCTGAACCTGATCGACACGCCCGGCCATGTGGACTTCAACTATGAAGTCTCCCGCTCTCTCGCGGCCTGCGACGGGGCGCTGCTGGTGGTGGACGCCACGCAGGGCGTGGAAGCGCAGACCCTGGCCAATGTCTATCTGGCGCTGGATCATAACCATGAAATCGTGCCGGTACTGAACAAGATCGATCTGCCCAGCGCCGACGCCGACCGTGTCAAGGCGGAAATTGAGGAAAGCATCGGGCTGGACTGCGCCGACGCCGTAACCGTCTCGGCCAAGACAGGACTGAATATCGACAAGGTGCTGGACGCGGTGATCCACCGTCTTCCCGCCCCGAAGGGCAACCTTCAGGCACCGCTCAAGGCGCTTATCTTTGACTCCTGGTACGACTCCTATCAGGGGGTGGTGGTACTGTTCCGCGTCATGGACGGCATTCTGCGCCTGGGCGACCGCATCCGGCTCATGGCTTCGGGCCGTGAATACGAAGTGGTGCGCCTGGGCGCGTTTTCTCCTGACGCGGTGGACATGAAGGAACTCTCCGCCGGAGAAGTGGGCTTTCTCTGCGCCAACATCAAGGAGCTGGGGCACGCCCGCGTGGGCGACACCATCACCCTGGCCGATCGCCCGGCGGAAGCTCCGGTGCCCGGCTTCAAGGAAGTGCAGCCCATGGTCTTCTGCGGGCTCTACCCCACGGATGCGGCTGACTATGAAACCCTCAAAACCGCGCTGGAGAAGCTCCAGCTCAACGATGCGGCCTTCTCCTACGAGCCGGAAACCTCGCAGGCGCTGGGATTCGGCTTCCGCTGCGGCTTCCTCGGGCTGCTGCACATGGAAATCATCCAGGAACGCCTGGAGCGGGAGTTCCAGGTGGAACTCATCGCCACGGCCCCTTCGGTGATCTACAAGGTAGACACCACGGACGGCAAAACCCTGACCATCGACAACCCGTCAAAACTGCCTGACCCCGCGAAAATTTCCGCCCTGTACGAACCCTATGTCAAAATGGATATCCATGTGCCCAACGACTTTGTGGGCAACGTGTTCAAACTGTGCGAAGAAAAGCGCGGCATCCAGAAAAACATGGGTTATCTTACCCGGAACCGGGTTATCATCACCTATGAGTTGCCCTTTGCGGAAATCGTATATGATTTCTTTGACCGGCTGAAATCCGGCACCAAGGGCTATGCCTCCATGGACTACGAGCCGATCGACTACCGCGAATCCAATCTGGTCAAGCTGGATATTCTGCTCAACGGCGACCCTGTGGACGCGCTGGCCGTCATTGTGCACAAGGACAAGGCCTACAGCTACGGCCGCGCCCTGGCGCTCAAACTCAAGCGCACCATACCGCGTCAGCTTTTTGAGGTGGCCATTCAGGCCGCCATCGGCCAGAAGGTCATCGCCCGTGAAACCGTCTCGGCCTTCCGCAAGAATGTCACCGCGAAATGCTACGGCGGCGATATCACCCGCAAGCGCAAGCTGCTGGAAAAACAGAAGGAAGGCAAGCGCCGCATGAAGCGTATGGGCAACGTGGAACTGCCGCAGGAGGCATTTCTTGCCGCGCTTCAGGTCGGGGACGAATAGCCCTGCGTCCGGGCAGGCATTGTCTCCGCCCGGCGCGCTCTTCTCGCAAAGGCTCTATTACCAGAGGTTATCCCCAACACCACGCTCTAATAACGTCTTCACAACAACATATGCTTCCCGCAGCGGAAACAACCTCAGGCGGCAACTCCTTCCATGATTGACACTTTTCTGGCCTGGGCGCAGGCCTTCATGCTTCAGGTGGCTCTTGCCGTCCGTTCCGGCCGGAGCCTGGCCGTTCCTGCCGTATCCTCTCTGTTTTTCCTCTATGTTCTGCTGCGGGGCATACGGCCGCTTTCCGCCTCCCGTTTCTGGAAGGTTGTGAGCGTCATTCCGGCCTTTCTCGGCGCGTTCCATATTCTCATCTATCTATCGCTCTCAAGAATGGACATGCGACCGGACGGACTCCAGACTCCGCTCACCATTCTGAGCTTCATCAGCGCTGTTGTCATTCTGTGGGCACTGCTGCTGATTTGCCGGGATATCTGTCTTGCCTGCCGCGTCCTGCTCCGCCGTCTTGTCCGGCGAGGCAAAGCGGACAACACCCTCCCCGACCCTGCCCGCCGTCAGTTTCTGCTCAATGGCGGTCTGCTGCTGAGCGCCGGCGTCATGGGAGGACTCGGCGCGCGCAACGCGCTGGGCGCGCCGAAGATCATTCCCTCGGTCATTACCGTGCCGCGTCTTCCCTCCTCCCTTGACGGTCTGCGTATCGTCCAGCTTTCCGATCTGCATGTCAGCGACGTCATCACCCGCGCCTGGGTTCGGGACGTGGTGGAAAAGGTCAACGCGCTTCAGCCGGATCTCATTACCCTGACCGGAGACTTCGTGGACGGTCATCCCCGCGAACTCATGAAAGATATCGAGCCGCTGGCGGATCTGCGCGCCCCTTGCGGCGTCCATGCCTGCACGGGCAATCACGATTTTTACTCGGGCCTGAAAGACTGGTTGCCCCGCTTTCGCGAACTGGGCCTTGGCGTCCTGCGCAATGAACATGTCGTACTCGACGTCAAGGGCACGCCGCTGACCATAATCGGACTGCATGATCTGAATGAACGCGTGCGCGGGCAGGGGCCGAACCCTGTACAGGCCCTCAAGGGCGCTCCGGAAGGAGGGTTCCGCATTCTGCTTGAACACCATCCGCAGGAAGCGCCGAAGCGGACACCCTTCGCGGATCTCATGCTCTGCGGGCATACCCACGGTGGACAGCTCCCGCTGCTTGCCCCGCTTGTGCGCCGGGCAAACAACGGCTTCATAGCCGGGAGCTATCACGTCGGCGACATGCGCCTCTACGTCAACCGGGGCACGGGCGTATGGGGCGGCCTCCCTCTGCGTCTCGGCGTTCCGGCGGAAATCAGCCTGCTCACGCTACGCCGACCGGCATGAGAAATGATATCTCCACCCTCTCCACAGAGAGCAGCGCCCCGCTTTATCAGCATGTCATCAGACCAGCATGTATCCACGGCCGAATCGCTTGCGCCTCCGGCGGTTTAGAGCATTTTGTCATTGAAATGCTCTCGGAGTCGAGCGGAGCGAGGCTCAT
>CAJTSU010000232.1 GCA_910579055.1 uncultured Mailhella sp.
CGTTCCCCTGCCGGAACAGCGGGCCATTGTCGATGGCGACGCGCTGGTGCCCGCCATTTCCGCCGCGTCCATTCTGGCCAAAACCTTTCGTGACGCTCTGATGACCCGGCTCGACGCGCGCTGGCCGCAGTACGGCTTTGCCCGACATAAAGGATACGGCACCAGGGAGCACCGTGACGCCCTGCGTGAATTCGGCCCCTGCCCCCTGCACCGCCGCGGCTTCAGGGGAGTTGTATCACACTCCGGACAGGAGCAGGGCAGATTGTGCTGAGCCCTTTTCGCGTGTTCCTGCGGCGGCCGGATGCCGATCCAGGCGCGGACCCCAAACCGGCATCAGGCACGGCCCCTCATCTGCGTACCGGGCGCGAAGGCGAGGATGCCGCCGCGCGGGCCGCTCAGGCGCGAGGATGGAAGATCCTCGATCGCAACTGGCGAGCCGGACACCTGGAATTGGATATGGTTTGTGAAGACGGCGATGAACTCGTCTTTCTTGAAGTCAAGACGAGATCGGAAAACAGCCTCAGTTCCCCGCTCGAGGCTCTGACCAGGGAAAAGCGCCGCCGCCTCATCCGGGCGGCGCAAGCCTGGCTCAGCGCTCATGACGCCTGGGAACGCCCCTGTCGCTTCGATCTTGCCTGCGTCACGGCGGGAAAAAGCGGAACCGCGGAACATTACCGCACGGAGATTATTTCCCATGTCATTGAGCAGTGAACACCCCGGCAGTAAACAGCCCGGTACCCTCAGCATTGTGGGCACGCCGCTCGGCAATGCGGAAGACCTCACCCCGAGAGCGCGCCGTTGCCTTGAAGAAGCCGACGCCGTGCTGGCCGAAGATACCCGCCGGGCCGGGCTGGCCTGCGCCCGCTGGGGAGTGACGGCCCGCCGCTTCATCAGCGTGCACGATCACAACGAGGAACAAAGGAAAAACGCCGTGCTGAGCGCCCTGCGCGATGGAAAAAATCTGGCGCTTGTTTCCGATGCGGGCATGCCGGTACTGGCCGACCCCGGTTTTGTGCTGGTACGCGCCTGCCGGGACGCAGGCCTGCCTGTCACCGTTCTGCCCGGAGCCTGCGCCCCGGTCACCGCGCTTGCCGGCAGCGGCATCCCTCCCCAGCCCTTTGTCTTTTTCGGCTTCCTGCCCCGCAAACGCGCGGATCAGGAGGCGGTGCTCGCGCCCTATGCCCGTATCCCGGCAACACTGGTCTTTTTTGAACGTCGGGATCGTCTGGCTGATACCCTGGACAACGCCCTGCGCCTGCTCGGGCCGCGCGAAGGCTGCGTGGCCCGTGAGCTGACCAAAACCCATGAAGAATATATCCGCTTTCATTTGGACGAAGGCGGCGCGTACAAGGCTGTGCTGACGGATCTGCTGGGCGAAGCCACGATTATTCTCGGGCCGCCTGAAATCCTGACGAAAAGCTCGCGCGAAGAGGTGGAACAGCGTATTGCCGAAGAAATCCCCCGCGGCGGAACGCCACGCGAACTGGCCCGCCGCGTCCAGGCCCGCACCCACGGATGGACGAGCGGCGAGATCTATTCTATGCTTCCCAAACTGCGCCCCGGCGGATGATGCCGGACGCAAGGAACATTTCAGGACAACACCATGGCCGACAGTCCCCGTATCGCGGAAAACCGCAAGGCACGCCAATACTATGAGTTTCTTGAATTTTTTGAAGCGGGCATCTCGCTCACCGGCCCCGAGGTAAAAAGTCTCCGGGCAGGGCAGGTCAGTTTCGGCGACAGCTTTGTGGAAAGCGTCGACGGCGAAGCCTGGCTGGTGGGAATGCGCATCGCGCCCTATGACAAGGCAGGATACGCGGCACAAGACCCTGACCGCAAGCGCAAGCTTCTGCTCCACGCACAGGAAATCCACCGCATCGCCACAAAGGTGGAACAAAAAGGGCTGACCGTTGTGCCGGTAAAACTGTATTTCAAGCACGGCAAAATCAAGGTGGAAATCGCCCTCGCCCGGGGCCGCAAGCTTCACGATCAACGCGAAGAACTCAAACGCCGGGCCGAAGCCCGCGATACCGAGCGGGAGCTGGCGCGGAGTTAAACAACATCACCGCCTGAGGCTTCCGGCAAAATCAGCAGCCGGAAATTGTGTTGATGGCGTTGCGCGGGACGTGCATTTTACTACGGCACGGGCGGCAACATTCGTTGCCGCAAAGGCAGCCCGTGTTCCACACGGGCAAAGGCATCATGTATCCACGGCTGGCTCGCTTGCGCCTTCGTGAAGCTGTGCTTCACTCGGCTCCGCTCCGCGAACCCTTTCTTCCGCTCCTCACCCCCCTCCATGCCGCATTACCATGCGGCGGGGGGTCGTCGCTCCATGCTCGCTACGCTCCCGCCTCCGGCGGTCAAGGATATATTACAGCGTAAATGGTATCGGGCTTGCTCCCATACATCAATTCCGCTATTTTTCAGCCGGAAACAACGGGGCAAGCATATTTTTACCTGTGTCACCAGGGGATTATCCAATGTCAGGTTCCACTTCCGACACGCGCGGCGATCTGCGTGCGGCCAAAGGGCAGGCCACCCGTGCGCGCCTGCTGGCCCAAGCCCTGCGGCTTTTCGCCGAACGCGGGTACGAGGGCGTCAGCACCCGCGCTCTGGCTGAAGCGGCAGAAAGCAACGTGGCTCTTATCGCCTTCCACTTCGGCAGTAAGCGCGGCCTGTATGAAGCCGCGGTGGAAGCGGTGGCCAGGCGCACAGCGGAAGCTGTCATGCCGGTTGAGAGGAACCTGCGCCAGGGCATCGAAAAATTTACGGGCAGGCGCGTTGACCTGTTCGCCCTGTTACGATCGGAAATGCGGGACTTTCTGGCCCGGCTTCTGCCGGAAGAACGCACTCCCGGCTTTTTCCCTCTCCTGACCCGGGAAATACATGAACAGGGCGAATTGTCCGAACGGATGTGGAACACGCTCCTGCCCACCCTGCGTACCGTGGAGGATTTGCTCGTGGCCGTCAGTTCGTCCGATCAGCGCCCCCGCGCACGCACGGCCGCCTTTCTGCTCATTGATTCCATGATGGGCATCATCCGGGACTATCACATCTTCCGCCGCCACATGGGCGGCGATCAGGACTCCATGCAGGACGCGACCCTGCTTGCGGACCTGCTGTGCCAGGGAATCGAACCCGGTTTCACCCCGAGTTCCGGCGAGGACTGATTCCCCGCCTTCCTCTCTGCGAATACATCAGCTCATGCCCAACGGGGCATTTGCCTCTTTGGCAGATGCCCGCAAGCAACGCAGCAAGGGAAAATTTCATGCCGCATGAAGAAACTTTTCCTTCCCTCCGCCCCAATGGTTCAAACACGGTCTGGGCAACAATCCTTCACCTTGCCGCCCGACATGCCTATCCGGCAGGCTACCCTCTGGATCTGATCGGAGCGGCGCTCACGGATTTCTACTATATTGAAAAAGGCCGCCTGCTCATCACCTACACCTCACAAAACGGGCGGGAACGGCCCATCCTCACCATCGAACACGGGAATATCTTCAACGCCTCCACAGCTCTGACCGGGTTCGACAACCCCGACTCGCAATACCTCTGCCTCGATGATACCATACTCTGGCGTTTTCCCGGTTCACTCCTGACGTCGCCGGATTTCGTGCGGCAGTATCCGGAACTCATCATCAACCTGATGCAATCGTTGGGGAACAAAACCCTGCAAATGCACCAAACCCTGTCCTATACCGGGCCGGATACCGCGCTGGTGCAGCTTGCTTTCCCGCGCGGCCGACGATCACGGGGCACTGTCTTTCCGCCCCAATCTCACCCAGCAGGATTTGGCGAACATGCTGGGCATCCATCGGGCGACCCTGGTGCGCTGCATCCACACCCTGCGAAAACAGGGCATTGTCAGGCGCTTCTCCCGCAATGCGCTGGACATTATCGACCCGAACGCCCTGCACAGGCTCGCCGAGCAATAGATCCGTTGCGGCAA
>CAJTSU010000233.1 GCA_910579055.1 uncultured Mailhella sp.
TGACCACCAAAGACTCCGCGTGGTCCATCGACTTCCTGAGCAGCTACAAGCTGTATCAGAACCTTACCGCCAACCTGCTGCTCTCGTACCTGATCACGGATTTCGATGAAAACATCCGTCCTCTTGGCGATGGGCACTACAAGTTCGACAACGCCTTCCGCGGCACACTGAACTTTACCTACGCGTTCTAATTTGCGCCCTGTCCGGGGCCTGTAAAACGCGTGTGAACAATGATTGATCCAAAGGGCGAAGAAGTTTTTGCTTCCTCGCCCTTTTTGGTCGTTTTTTACCCTGCCTCTTTCGGTGCCGCCTCCGTGCATCCGCCCTTTACTTGAGCCTCTCCCCGGAGTACATCTGTTCTGTTGCGCAGAGCTCAATCCCGCAGGGGGGCGCTCCGCGCGGGCCGCAAGTTTCACGCCGCGCAGCGCGGCGCAGCAGGAGTATGCATGAGCCAAGCCAAATTTCCCGCCCGTATCCGTTATGAGTATGAACAAGACCCCACCGCCCGTCTGCAATATGCTCACGGTGTATGGGGCGGCATTAATCCACAGGGCGAGATCGAGATCAATTTCTACCTGGAAAGTGACAAGCTCCCCCCCTTTTCCGAGCGACAGGTGGAACCGGACGGGGCCTTCGGGCAGGAATACGCTCCTTTTGATGAGGATGTGCGCGTGGTGGTGCGCCGCATTCATTCCAAGGTCTTGCTCAACTATCATACTGCCCGCGCCTTGCTGGAGTGGCTTGAGGAAAAGATCGACATGCTGGACATGGAAGAAGAGGGGACGCCCTTTGTCATGGACGGCCCGAGCGGCGGGTTGGAACAGTAATGCCCCCGCGTCGTCATCAATGGAATGATGCGCCCGGCGCAGAGCAGGAAGAGGAGCGCGTCAGCCGGTCCCAGCGCAAACGGGAAAGTTCGGCTCTTCAGGAAGTGGGTGAAAAACTCGCGGCGCTTTCCCCGGCCAGACAGGAAGCCCTTCCCCTGCCGCCGGATCTGCGGGATGCGCTGGTGGAGTTTCGCCGGATCAGCAACAGGGAAGCCCGCCGCCGCCACTTGCAGTATATCGGACGCCTGATGCGCGAGGCCGAGGCGGAAGGTTTGCTTGACGAAATTCTTGAAGCCTGGGCCGAGCTGGGGTAAACCCTGGCCTCCCGAACGGAGCCTTGAGCTGCCCGAAACCGCAAGCTTTTTGATGGCAGTGTGCGCTTGAGGCGCTCTACGCACGAATATGCGCGCGGGCGAAGCAGGAAGCAAGGATGCCCCCGGCCTGGGCCACGTTCAGGGAATCGAACTCACGCAAAAAGGGAATGTGCAGGCTGTGGGCGCATTGTTTCGCCACGCCTGGCCGTATGCCTGCGTCTTCATTGCCCAGTACCAGCAGAGCGGGAAATTCCAGCGGAGCGCACAGGGCGTTCACACCGTCATCGGCAAAACGCGCGGCATAGGTGGCGATTCCCGCCTCGCGCGCCTGCTCTACGGCGCGGGCCAGGTTGACCACTTCAGCCAGCGGCAGACGATCCAGCGCTCCGGCGGCGGAACGCCGTGCGCCCGGCCCCAGATACGCGCTGTTGTGGCGGGGCAGAACCAGACCCGCGGCGCCCAGCGCATAAAGCGTGCGGGCCAGAGTACCCACATTGCCGGGGTCTTGCACCTGATCCAGCGCCACGATGAGAGGCAGGGGAGCATCGGCTGCCTCGGTCAGCAAGCTTTCCCACGCTATGCGGGAGGAAGCGCGCAGCCGGGCCAGCACTCCCTGGTGCTGCACGCCGGGGCAGAGCCGGGCCAGAGCGTCATCGGGAACCAGTGCAAAGCGGACTTTGGCCGTCCGGCATAAATCAAGCAGTTCGGCGCTTTCCCGACTGGGGCGTCCCTTGCGCACATAGACGTGATCAATATTGCCGGGGGTGGAGCGCAGCAGTTCAAGAACGGGCTTGAGCCCGGGAAGAAAATTTTCATTTGACATAATAATCCAATAAATTTCAATAGGATAAGTATAAAAAACGCAGGTGTTCCAAGTCTAGACTTTTCCTAGCGGATTGTCGGAATGCGCAGAGAGCTGTACATTGTCAGGAAGGCTCCTCCGTATCAGTGAGCCATTATACCAAGCTCAGGAGTACATATGCAATTCGGAATACGCCGGACAGGAACCCCCGTAGCCCGTTGGGCGATCTTTTGCCTTTGTGCGCTGCTGCTTTCAGGCTGTGGAACGAGCAAGGAATCTCTGCCTGAACCGGACAATACTGCCCCGGATTATTCCGGGATTGTTCTGGAAGATGACGGTATTGCACTGACGGATGCGGAGCGTGAAGCCCTGTTTTCACAGGGCGAGCTGGATCGTGGCCTCAGTCAGGCCGATCTTATGGAAGTCCAGAAATATTTCAAGTTTTATGTGCACGGCAACCGCCGAACCATTGAACTGAATCTGTTGCGCTCCCGCCCGTATTTTGCCTATGCGCGCAAGGTGTTTCGAGAAAAGGGCCTGCCTGAAGAACTGGCCTGCCTCGCCTATGTGGAAAGCGGATATAACCCCACAGCGGTGTCTCGTTCCAAGGCCATGGGCATGTGGCAGTTCATGTCGGCCACAGGGCGGCAATATGATCTGGCGCAGGACTGGTGGATGGATGAACGGCTTGATCCGTACAAGGCCACGCGTGCGGCGGCGGATTATCTGGCGGAACTGTATGACCTGTTTCAGGACTGGCATCTGGCCATAGCTTCATACAACGCCGGGCCGGGCAAGATGAGCAGGGCACTGGAAGGCACGGGTGAAGAGAAGTTTTTCTCCGTATGCCGCAATAATGATGTGCTGGACGAAAAACGGAAGCTCAAGCCTGAAACCATGCAGTATGTGCCGCGTTTTCTGGCCATGTGCAAGATTATGCGCAACGCCGAGGCATTGGGTTTTGCCCCCGCCGAACCCAGGGCCGAGGATCTGGTGAGCGCGCCCGTGCGAGAACTGCGCGCCCGACCGAATACGGATCTGGCCGCATTCGCCGGTGCCTTGGGTATGAGCTGGGCGGAATTTTCCGCCTATAACCCGGCGTTCAAGCGTTATATCACTCCCCCGAACAGACCGGTTTCAGTGTATGTGCCCTACCACGTTGAGGCTCGCGCGGACAAACTGCTCCGTGACGGCAAGCTTACCGGCCGGGGGTGGTCGACGTATACCATCGCGCGCAACGATACTCTGGGCAAGATCAGCGTCCGTACCGGCGTCCCCGTTTCTGTGCTGCGTCAGGCCAACCCCCGTTGCGAACCGCTGAAAATCGGCAAAAAACTGCGCATACCGGGAACCGGAAAGGGGGGTGAATCCATGCTGGCTTCCGCAAGCGCTCCGGCCAAGTCCGCGAAAGCTGTTCCCGCCAAAGCCGCGCCCGCGAAACAGACGGTCACCAGGGCTTCCAAAGGTTCCAAACCTGCGGCTGTGGCCGCGGCGTCAAAAAAATCCGCCCCCGCCCCTGCCGCGGGCAAGAGCGGTTCGGGCAAAGGCTCTGCCCCGGACTCCAAAAGCCGATCGCATAAAGTGCGTTCCGGAGACACGCTGGCCTCCATTGCCCGTGAATACGGCATCAGCCTGACGGCCATGCGCGACGCAAACAGCCATCTGGATGATCCGCACAGGCTCACCGTGGGGCAAAAGGTCAATGTGCCCAAGCGAAGCGGTTCCGCTGAAAAGAGCAAGAGCGTGATGTACACGGTGCGGTCAGGCGACACGCTGTGGAGCATTTCCCGCCGTTTCAACACGTCCCCCGGAGAAATCCGCAGTATGAACAAGCTCACGGGCAATACCGTGCGGCCCGGAGACGCCCTGCGCGTGGCCGTCAACTAGAGCATTTTGCGATTGAAAGTATCTACCAGCCAGGATCCTATGTTCTGGCGCGCAGGTTT
>CAJTSU010000234.1 GCA_910579055.1 uncultured Mailhella sp.
CCGTTTTGGAAGCACCATATATTCATATCCTTATTTTTGCAATTAGGCACTAGTACTACAGTTGCAACTATCTGAAATCATGTTCTTCAAATAAAATATATTCAGAAAAAAGCGGAATTTTCCGGTAGAATGGCTGATTTCTGAATCAAAAAATCTTAATTTTTGATTTACGACTGTAGTACTAGTTATCAGTAGCCTTTTTCCATCCACCTACTTCAGTATGGGCGACCATGTGGTATGAAATCTTGCTGGCCTTGAGCATGGTTTCCGCAAAGGCCTGCTTGGCCAGCACATCCCGATCGTCCATCATATATCTGGCCTTGACTTCCACGACCAGCCAGTCGCCACTTTTGGTCAGAATAAGGAAGTCTGGGTAGTAGCTTCGCACGCAGTGCGTATCCGGGTCAATGTAGTTAATGTGGAAATCCGTCTGGCCGTGAGTCAACATTCCCGTGAAATAAACCTCCTGAATAGCCTCCTGCCGGATGACGTTCAGGAAGAAATCCTGCTCCGGCATGGAGTCAAAGCAGTAGGTGTCAAGATGAAAACTCTTGTCGGCCAAGCCTGTGCGTTTGCTGTCGGCGTGCCATTCATTGAAGAGCTGCGTCTTTTGCGGATCGCCATGAATCTCGAAGAAGCCTTTCACCGGCTCATTGACAAGATCGACTTCTATCTGTTCATGCTTATCGTAATTTGTTACCTCGTACAAGGTTTCAAACAGCATGGGAATCACCTTGTCGTAGAGCAGTTCATTGAACTGATTGACCTTGGCGACAAGGGCGTCCAACCCTTCGCGGCTCTCCCGGAGCAGCTTCTCAATTTTCAGTGGAGAGGCGCAAAGATAGCGGGCAATTTCGGCGACGAGCGTGTAAGCGCTCCAAGCGCGCTGTTCCTTGATGTAGCTGATGTCCGTTGTTGTTTGGCGGGCATCGCGTAGGCCCGGCTGAAGGACTGTTTTTTCCTCGGTATGGAGAATGCGGTAACGCACCACATCCCAGTTTTCCATGTCAAAATCGATGGGGGCCGTCTGCGTTTTTTCCTTGCAGTCATAGAGGTGGCGCACGCGGGTCAGGGGGATGCTCTTTTTCTTCAGGACACGCACTTCATAGGTGTGGCTTTCGCGTTCGGGGCGTTTCAGGTCGTCCGTGGTCAGGCGGAAGTTCTGTTGCAATTCCTCGTTGAGGATAGCGGCGTTTTCTTCGGTCAGATATACCTGCCCCTCTTCCTGCTGATCGCCAATGGCGCGCAGGCAGCGCATGGAAGCCTGAAGGACAAAGACGCGGGACTTCGGCTGGCGGAACATGGCGACGCCGCACAGCGAACGGCAGTTCCAGCCCTCCTTGCCCTTGTTCACCAGAATAAGGAAGCGTTTTTCCGAAGCGGCGCTGTCCAGATCGTTAAAGGCTCTTATGTCGTCATTGTTGGTAATTTTGGGATCGCCGACATTGACGAGAATCTGCGACACGGGAATGCCGCGCCGGAGCAGCTCCTCTTCCAGAATGGGGCGCAGGTTGCCTGTGGCGTCCTCGATAGTGGGAGAAAAGAATACCAGCTTGGGGCGCATCCCTTCAAGCGTGCGCCCGTCGAATTTGCCGAGAAAGTCATCCACCACGGCGCGCACAAATTCCTTGTCGCGAGTATTGGCAAATTTATGCAGCAGCAATGTCTTCAGGTAGCCGTTATCAATGGCCTCCTTGAGGCTGTAGGAATAAACGACTTCGGGAAGTACCTCATTTTTCACATAGGGGGTGCCGGTGAAGTTGCAGCAGGCGACCATCGAGCTGCCCAGTCGCTTGATGCCCTGGGCCAGAGCGTTGATGGTAAAGCGCAAGGAGGTTTCTTTTCTGGAATCGATGAGTTCTTTTTCCAGAATATCGCCGAAGGCGTGGTGGGCCTCGTCCACAAAAATGCCCAACTGCGGGAGATTGCGCAGTTTGAGGAAACGCTGATTGATGGTCAGATCCGCTTCATCCTCCGGGGAATCAAAGCCGTAGAGGTCGGAAATATCATCATAGACAGACTTTGCGTCGGCGCTCCTGGTCTCTCCGGTCGTCAGGAAAAGCTGTTCGGCGCTGCTGGGGGCCTTGTTTTTACGTTTGAGCAGGATTTTTTGCGTATTGGAGATGATCAGGTTGTAATCGGAATTGTTGACGACATTGAGCGTGGCTCCGGCTTCCTCCAGATATTGCAGCTTGAGATTTGCCTGGAGCCAGTTGGCATGTTCCGGGGGGAGAACTCTGGAAAAGTCGAAGCCCTCGATCTCCCGCAGGGATTGCAGAACGGTCTTGTCCGGGGCAAAGATCAGGGCATTGTGACAATATAGCGGATCATCAGGGAACTTTCGGGCAAGGACAAAGTCATAGAAAATGCAGGTGGCCATGAGCAGGGTTTTGCCCACGCCCATTGTCAGGGCAAAGATATAGTTGGGGTATTCCTGACGGACGGCCTTCATCCGCTTGAATACGGCGGCGTAGGCTTCCTCATTGAAAGTGAGGGATTCATGCAGGACAAGCTGTTCCCCCATGCCCAGCACCTCCCCACGTTTTTCAAAGCCGTTGCGCCGATTGTACCAGTCAGCAAAGATGTCATGTACTGGACGCAGCTTAATGTATTCCTTGAGGAAAATGTAGATTTCCAGCGCCTCGAACTGTGGCCGACGCAGAAACTGACCTGTGCGGGGCTTGTCTGGATCGTTATAGTCCAGAAGGGTGCGGGTCAGCAGATGATAGTGAGAGCGGATGCTGCCTTTGTTCTCGCGGTAAAAACGGAGCAGCTCGCGATAAAAGGTGGTATCAAGACCGACAAGGGACTGAGTCTTCTTTCTGCTTCCGGCCATTACTCCACCTCCAGCGTCATCTCCAGACTTTCCGACAGCAGGTCGGTAATCTTGATCCGGATCATCCCGTAATCTTCGGGAACGGCATAGCGCCCCTGAACCAGCGCGTTCTTGCCGGGATTATCATACACGGCCGGTTGCAGCACGCTGCCGTTGTAATTCCAGTCAATGGCGATGGTTTCGACAAGCTGACGCCAGTCCTCCACATTTTCGTCGAAAATGGAGAGTTTTTGCAGGAGATTGCGGGGGTAGAACTGCCGGATGACCAGTTCGCCGTTTTCCACAGCAATGTCCGCTTCGGAATCGTATTTGAAGGTCAAATCCTTGCGGTCGCGCAGGATGTCCACCACATTGACATCCACCCGATACTGACTGCCGATGTCCAGCTTGAGGTTGGCGGCAAGGTCAGGCTCGTGGCCCATGCACACCAGCATGATGCGCTCTGCAGGACTGCCCGGAGAGCGTTCCATTTGCCGATCCAACTCCCGATAATTGATGCCGTTGAGAAGTGGATTGAGGTCGGCGCGGGTGGCAATGCGATTGACCGGCATGATCTTGACCTTGTAGCCGTCCTTCATGCCGTCAAAAACATCGGTGGATTCCAGCGGTTCGATTTCCAGCGCCTGGAGCAGCAGCTCTCGCGCCTGCACAGGGTTGCGGAACACATCGTAGTGGTTGACGTTGTACACCTCAAAATTCAGATAAAGCTTGCTGCCGTTTTCCAGCAGAGAAGGAGACTCCTGCTTTTTCTCGGCAATGATGCCGTTCAGCCGCTTGGTGGTCGTGTGAATGGCCCCCAGATTGATGTCCGCCCCGATAAAACGCCTGCCGAGCTTCATGGCCACGGCTTGCGTAGTGCCCGAACCCATGAAGCAGTCAAGGACGATCGAATTAGGACTGGAAGACGCGAGAATTATGCGTTCAAGGAGAGTTTCTGGCTTTTGGGTTGGATAGCCACTCCTTTCATGAGCAGCCTTATTACTGATCATCTATTTTATATTTAAACACATCCTGCTTGCGCAAAACAGGC
>CAJTSU010000235.1 GCA_910579055.1 uncultured Mailhella sp.
AGGCCTGTTTTGCGCAAGCAGGATGTGTTTAAATATAAAATAGATGATCAGTAAGTTCAGCAACCGTGTAGAGCGGGGTTCCTTTTTGAACCAGCCATGAAGCAAACGTATGGCGAAGGGTATGAAATACTACCCTTTGCCTGGCATCAGCAATAAGAACGGGAATTTGGTTACCATCCTTATCTTCTGTAAACTCCCCGGTGTTGTTCAAGCCCAACTCATTTACCGTCCTTGCAAATGTATCGGATCCCCACCGGCGCTGTTTACCGTTTGAGGCCGGGAAAATAAGCTCCATCTTCGATTGGTTTGTATATCGGCCCTTTAACATTGCCTTCACTTCCTGAGTGATGAAGGCATACCGATTATTCTTATTTTTGGGATCGCGCAGCAAGATGGTATTGTTATCAAAATCTATATCTCCCCATACCAAGGCATGGATTTCGCCTGCTCGCAGGCCGCAAAAAAGCGAAAACATAGCGGTGTCATGGATGTCCATTGAACGTTCCGCCAACCCCGCAAGAAGTTTTTTCGCTTCGTCCTGTGATAGAAAGCGCATTCTGCGATTGTCCTTGCGAGGTTTTTTTATCTTCCGGGTGGGGCAGTCCCCTTGGACTAGATCGCGGGTCAGGGCCTTGGTCCACACTTGTGAAACAATAGCCAAAATATATCGAATGGTAGCCGCGCTTTTACCTGCGTTTTGCGCGTGAAGTATCAACGCTTCCAACTTGGGCACGTCGATTTGTTGGAGTGGGGTTTTGCCAATGGCGGGAGCAATCCATTTTGAATAAAGCCAACGTTCACTTTCCATCGTGGTGGGCTTTTTCGTTGCTTCTGCGGAAGGCAAGTATTCCGTCTCCCAAAAATCTGAAAACGTAATGAGCTCCTTTTCCTTCTGATGACGGGCTTTTTGCTCTTCTTCAATATGAAGCTCGTTTTCCCGTCGAATTTCGGCGTAGGAGCGAGGCCCTTTTCCTGAACGGATATTATCGCGAATTATAGAAAGGATCTTGAAAGCCTTTTCCGCAGTTATTTCCTCAGAGATCCATCCGACGACTTCTTCTTTATCCTTACCGTCAAGTTTATAGCGAATGGAAAAGCACCTGTCTGGACGTACACCGTGTTTACGGGTGGTGTGCTCTCGATAACGAACACCAAGGAAATTGGTTTTGAACCAGGTCACAGCCATAATGCCCCCAAGGTGCGGGATAAAGGTAGCGCCTAATCCATGAAATCAAGGGACCATGCTTATCCCGCTCTTATCCCGCGACTTTGGATTAACCAACCATAAAATTCATGATGGATCGTGAATTTAGAAATGCGCTTATGCGCCTTAAATGTCAAGATATTTATGTATATAAGGACGTATCGTGATACGCCATGAAGATGGCGTAAATACTACAGCCTCGGAATGGCATCCAAAGACTCTGCGAAATCCATGTGGCCTACAGGTACAACAAGATTTTTCTTGACGGTCAGCAGCCGTGGCGCATCGTATTCAATTCAGTTTCCACAGCCCTTGAACGCGAAGAACAGGAAAATCTTGAAGCCAGAACGAACATCGCCAGCGCCCTTTCCGGCATCATCGCAACTCTGGATCAGGAGTTCAGCACCACTGACAGGCGCGCCCTGCTCAACTTCCTCTGGACGCATGTCCTCAAGAAGGACGAGGAGAGCTTCAAGCTCGTTTTTCTGGAAGGGAAGCAAGAGGAGCAGTCGCAGAAGGTGGAAGAAGATGGCGGCTTTTAATACCGTATAGTCGCGCCTTGAAGGGCGCAGCTATCCGGTGGCATTCAATTCCATCTTTTTGGTATTGTCTACATCCGTGGATGCGCCTCAAAAACACTGGCGGCGGCGGTCAGAAAGCTGGAACGAGTCATGCCTGCCAGCTTGGCCTTGCGGTCAATCATGTCCCGCTTGTACTGGCTGAGGGAAATAGCTACTTGCCTTGTACGCATGTCCAGATTGGGTGTCGGTACCGGATGCAGTTCCGTGCCTTCGGGCAACGCACCGAAGCCAAGCTCCGCATATTGCTCCCGCAGTTTTTTCAGTGCCTCATCCTTGGAACTGGGGGCGGGGATGGCGTCCCCATCGTCAGCCATTGCCTTCATATGTCCACTCACGGCTTCAATGGCCATAGCAAACGCACCTTCCATTGTACCATACAGCCCGGAAGATCGGGGAAAAGCACGGCATATACGCAGCCTGCCGGAATAAAACCCGCATAATACACTGCCATGATGTTCTCCTGTCTTGATAACCGAAGTCAATGAGCGGGGTGTCCCCTAGCTCATGCTCACTCCCGATTGTTCCGCGATGTTCTTGAGGGTAACGGGTTATCTGGAGGAATATTTACCTTTTTCAGGCCATAAATGAAGTCCTTGACTTGGTGGCTATTTTTGGTATCATCAACAAATGAATAATAAGGCAAAAAAGACATTACAAGCGATCTTTGCCGTTCCCACGACAAAGACTCTTCAATGGGCTGATATTGAAGCTCTTTTTATTGCCTTGGGCGCAAATATTACGGAAGGGAATGGCTCGCGTGTCAAATTCGATTTGAACGGAAAAACGGCTGCTTTTCATCGTCCACATAACCCCAAAACAGCACGCGCCTATCAAGTCGAACTCGCCAGAGACTTTCTCAAAACACTAGGAGTACATCCATGAAAAATGTTATGACTTACAATGGATATACTGGGACAGTAGAATATAGCGAAGATGATGGAATCCTTTTTGGCCGTTTGGTTGGTATAAATGATATAGTCAGCTACGAAGGTGAGAGTGTCAAAGAATTGAGAGAAGCATTTCAAGCCTCGGTTGATGACTATCTTGAGCACTGTAAAAATATTGGGAAAAAACCTGATCGGCCCTATTCTGGCAAGTTTACCCTCCGAATTGACCCAGTGATCCACGCCCGGCTGGCAGCACAGGCGCAGGCCGTGGGAAAAAGTCTGAATCAATATGCTGTAGATGTCCTTGCCCACATATAATTCCAAACAAATGACGAATACGCTTTTGGATCTATTGGACACTTTGGTTGGAAGGAGAAAAGATATGATAATGCCCCACTCTCTACAATGATTCAAAAAGCAGAAACTGAGCAATCCAATTGGAAACCATTAAAGGCTGGTTTATTTGGTGGTGATATCAATCGATTTTTGGCGGCTGCAAAATATGTTCAAACAAGGATTATGGAATCATCATATTTTTTTCTAGTTTCTCTTTATTTATACTGTATATAAATATTTTTTTCTTGAATCACCCCTCTGATTCCTTACTAAGAAAGGAGGAGGGCTTCCAGATGTCCGAGCCTCAAAAAGTATCCTGCTCTTTCTCACTTTTTGATGATGGGCGCCCGTACACCGGCAACCATCGTAAATACTTGGTCGCCAATGCCCGTGAAGTCTGCTACAGCGCCGCCACCAGGGAGAGACTTGCCCTCCGGGAAGCATATGGATACTACGGCCATGGACGCCGTATCCTCGCAGGACGCATGAGAATTGGTGAGGTTGAGGCGATCACCCTCCCGGACGGTGGAACAGCCATCATCTCCAACATCCCCTCGAATATCACCATCGCTTTTGACGTTGCCGAGGACGGCACAGTCTCCCACACGCAGGAATTGCTCACAACGGAAACAGGAAATATCGTCAAGGGTAACGTCCAGAATTTTTCGCACATAGAGTGGCTCAATCGGTTAGATGC
>CAJTSU010000236.1 GCA_910579055.1 uncultured Mailhella sp.
GCGCGCCGCTCTTATCCGCATGCAGGGCGTACCAGCTCGGCGCGCTGGGGATACCTCCGAACATTCCGGCTCGCTGAACAGGCACGTTCACCTGTCCCGCGGCCACAAGCTTCATGCTGTCCGCAGGCTTGACCGCCACGGCAGGCGACCCGCTGGAAGCCAACATGACGCCGCCTGCCGGGTCCTGTCCCAAGCCCCGAACCTGAGGGAACTTTACGGCCAGACAGGCCGACACACAGACAAACACCACCAGGGAAATAAAAAAAAGAACTTTCGCCATCACGCATACCTCTGTTTAACGAATCCTCTTGCTCGGCTCCATGAGCAATGATAAAGCGGCGTTACCCGGCATTCCCGCCGCCCTGGCATTCGGCAGCGGCTGTCAGGCGATGATACATCAGGCAATCACGCCTCCGGCCAGCACAAAGCCCTGTTCATCATAAATAACCGCCACTTGTCCCGGCGCTGGCGGCTGCTGCGCAGTCTCAAAAAAAATCCGCATGACGCCGTCCACAAATTCCACCCTGGCGGGCGCGGGGCGCTGGCGGTACCGGACACGGGCAAAAAGCCGTGCCGGCCAAAATTCGGGAGGTGTCATAATATTTACCTGCTCCGCGCGGCACTCCCGCGCGTCCAGCCCGGCCTTAACACAAACTATCAGTGCATTGCGTTCCCTGTCCCGAGCAAGAACATACAGAGGCTCAGTCCAGGCGATGCCCAGGCCCTTGCGCTGGCCTTCGGTGTACTGCCACAGCCCGCGATGCCGGGCTATTTCCCGCTCGGAACCGTCGGCGGCACGCAAGAGCACCGGCCCCGGCCCGGGCAGTTCCACCCCTGTTCCCTGTAAAAATGCCCGGTGGTCATCGCGCGGCACAAAGCATATTTCCTGACTTTCACCGGGCACAGGCACGGCATGGTTCTGCCCCTCCAGCCAGGAGCGGAGTTGATCCTTGCGCTTATCCGCCAGAGGAAAAACACAATGGCGCAACCTTTCCGGAGAAACCAGCGCGAGAAAATAACTTTGATCCTTAGAAAAATCTTCTCCCGCTTTCAGCGTATGCCCGTATACGGGATGCACCTTCAGAGCGGCATAATGACCGGTGGCAATCGCGTCCGCGCCGCTTCCGCCCATGCAGATCGGGCGCAGCGCGGCGTCCAGCAGGGCCCCGAATTTCATGGAGCGGTTACACAGGGCGCAGGGATTGGGCGTGCGCGCCCGGACGTGAGCACGGACAAAGGGGGCTATCACCTCGCGCCGAAACGCCGCGCGCAAATCCTCCACCTGGAGCGCGATCCCCAGCTTCGCGCACAGCGAGCGCAAACCTGGAACAGCTCCGCCTTCCCGGGGCGGATCGACAAACAGGGCATGCAGGGCCACGACCTCATGCCCGGCTTCACGCAGGGCCAGCAAGGCGCAGAGGCTGTCCATGCCCCCACTTACGGCAACGGCGATTTTCATACAGCAAGAATGCCATGCTTCCTGCGGCGGCACAAGCGACTGTTTTTTGCCGTTCTTTGTAGCATAGCGTTGAAAATAACCTTGACCGCCGGAGGCACGCCGCGTTAGCGGCGTGTGGAGGGGAGACACGGAGTGCGAGCGCGGCGTCTTCCGCGCAAAACGCAAGCGAGAACGAGTATTACCAACGCCGATCGAGCGTCATCAGGAGGGCGCGGAAGCAATGTCACGCGGAGCGGAGCCGGGTGAAGCGCAGCTTCACGAAGGCGCAAGCGAGCCGGCCGTGGATACATGCCTTATCTCCGCTGTCGCCATTCGTAAGGCTCCTTCGTCGCCTAACGACTGCCGTTCGCCCGTGTGGAACACGGGCCGCTTTGCGGCAACGAACGTTGCCGCCCATACCGGAGAAAACCACACGTCACGCACAGCGCTTTCAGCAGAGTTCTGCCACAGGGCCTTTTTGCCATGTGCGCCTGTTTCTTCTGCGCATAAAAAAACGGCTGCTCAAATGAGCTTGCCGAAACGCCCTGCCGATCCTGATGAAATAACCTCACAGGGAAGCGCTCTTGATTCCTACAGTTCCAGCGCGTACACTCGTTCGACCCTGAAAACGGGGCGCAAGCCCGCCTTCCTGGGGCGGAACCTGATTGCTTCCGCCTCTTGAGATACTGCAAGGAGCAGACATGATTGGTATTTCAAAATTGTATTGCGGCCAGGTGGAGCCGTCCGATGCTCTGCGTTACGGCCGTCATTCCGGCAGGCTCCCCTCGCACCTGCTGCAATTCTCCGCCGACAAAAAACCGGTTGTGGTTTGGAACATGACCCGGCGTTGCAACCTCAAGTGCGTGCACTGCTATGCCCAGGCAGAGGGAGAAAGCGGCAGTGATCCCATTTCCACCGAACAGGCCAAAGCAATGATCGACGATCTGGCCGCCTTCGGCGCGCCGGTCATGCTTTTTTCCGGCGGTGAACCCCTGGTGCGTCAGGATCTTCCCGAGCTGGCCAGTTATGCCACCTCCAAAGGCATGCGCGCCGTCATTTCCACCAACGGCACGCTCATCAACCGCAACATGGCCAAGCGTCTAAAAGAAGTCGGCCTCTCTTATGTGGGCATCTCTCTCGACGGCGGCGAAGAAATCCACGATCGCTTCCGGGGCGTACCCGGTTCCTACCGCCGCGCCCTGGAAGGGCTTGAATATTGCAAGGAAGAAGGCATCAAGGTCGGCCTGCGCTTCACCATCAACAAGCGCAACGCAGTGGAAATTCCCAAAATCTTCGATATTCTGCGCGAACGGGACATTCCTCGCGTGTGCTTCTATCACCTTGTCTACTCCGGACGCGGCACCGAACTGGTAAAGGAAGACCTGAATCACGCCGAAACGCGCGCAGTAGTTGATCTGATCATGGACAAGACCCGCGAATGTTTTGACCAGGGGATGCCCAAGGAAGTGCTTACCGTGGACAACCACGCGGACGGCCCCTACCTTTGGATGCGCATGCAGAAAGAAGACCCCGCGCGCGCCGGGGAAGTGTTTGAACTCCTCCAGTTCAACGAAGGCAACAGCTCCGGCCGGGGTATCGGCTGCATTTCATGGGACGGCAGGGTTCACGCTGACCAGTTCTGGCGTGAACATGTGTTCGGCAACGTGCTGGAGCGGCCCTTCTCCGAAATCTGGACCGACCCGAATATCGAACTGCTGCATAAAATGAAGGACAAGCGGCCTCATGTGAAGGGCCGCTGCTCCCGGTGCCGCTTCCTCAACATCTGCGGCGGCAACTTCCGCGCCCGCGCCGAAGCCGTGTACGGTGATGAATGGGCGCAAGACCCGGCCTGCTACCTCACTGACGAAGAAATCGGAATCAAGTAGAAATGCGAGCGTATTGGGGCGGGGAAGCAAGAGTCACCGCGACGCCCCCTCTCCCCCTCTATCCGATGCCGCCGCAATTCACTTGCGGCGTACAGCTCCGGCGGAGGCATGAAACCTGCGGGTCGGAACACAGGGTTCCGGCCCGCAGATACTTTCAACAGCAAAATACCCCAAGTATTTGGGGACGGCTCACCCGGTTCCCCCGCAACTTCAACATGTGCAGAACTGACGAGGGAACACGGGGGAAATGATTTCCCCCGGCGGAGCACGGGGCAGAGCCAAGTCCCTTCAGGAAAACATTATGTTTCAATCCACAGTCGCCCCTATCCGCCGACTGACTCCGCGGCCGACGGATA
>CAJTSU010000237.1 GCA_910579055.1 uncultured Mailhella sp.
CTGCCGCTCGCCCGTGTGGAACACGGGCTGCCTTTGCGGCAACGAATGTTGCCGCCCATGCCGGAGCATAGGCACACATTATGCACAACGCCATCAACACAATTCTACAACAGAGAGTTTTCCATTCCCGGCTTGACAAGGCGCGGTGCGCTTTTTAGTGTTCGCGAACAATCTATATTAAGGAGATTCATCATGGCTTATGATATTCGTCTGGTTAAAATTGTGACGGGCGAGCTTGTCATCGGCAAGTACGATGCCGAGGGCAAGGCGCTCAAAGATGTGGCAATCATGCAGACAGTCCCCACCCAGCAGGGTGTTCAGCTCATGATCCTGCCCTATGGGTATCCTTTTGAGCAGGATTTTTCCGGGCACATCGCTCAGGAACATTTTCTGTATGAATATTCCAAGGTTCCGCAGGATGTTCAGGATAAATACCTTGAGGCCTGCTCCAATCTTACCCTGTCTTCCGGCGGCCTTGATCCCAAGGGCACAAGTTCCTCCGGTTTGATCCTGTAAACATTTTTTCAGTGTCTCGGCGGGACGGAGCACGCTTCGTCCCGCCATATATGACAGCGCAGAGCACTTCACCGTTGAAACGCTCCATGGAGTCGAGCAAGGCGAGACTCATCTCTGCTCTTCTTATCCGTCACAAAACGCTCTAGAAAAATCGAAATCCGGTCGTCGCGTGTCGCGTGCCCGGCGAGGAAAGGGCATCATGAAGGAAATTCTGGCGCTTCTGCCGCGTCCCAGCCGTTACCTTGGTATCGAGGAGGGGACGGTCAAGGCTGATCCCGCTTCGGCCCGTCTGCATTGTGCTTTGGCTTTTCCCGATCTGTACGAAGTGGCCATGTCTTACCTCGGGCAGAAAATTCTGTACGGTCTGCTCAACGCCATGGACGGCGTGCTGGCCGAGCGGGTTTTTTCCCCCTGCCGTGACGCGGCGAAGGTGCTGGTTGAGCGCAAGGTTCCGCTGGCCACGCTGGAAAGCGACACCAATCTTGCCGATACCCATCTTGTCGGGTTCAGTATCACCCATGAACTGGCTTTCACCAATGTTCTGCTCATGCTGGATCTGGCCGGTATTCCGTTGCGATCTGCAGATCGCGGTGAAGATCTGCATCGTTGGCCGCTGATCGTGGCCGGAGGCGGCTGCACTCTTTGCGCTGAACCGCTCGCCCCCTTTATGGATCTGATGGTGCTGGGCGAGGGCGAAGCGGTTATGCCTCAACTTGTGGAATTGCTGATCCGGGCGCGCGCAGATGGACTGCCCCGCACGGAATTCCTGCGCAGGGCCAGGCATATTCCCGGGGTTTATGTGCCCGCGTTTTTTTCTTCGCGCGCAGACGGTTCCCTTGTACCTCTTTTTGCCGATTACACAACGGTATTGCGCCGCCCCGTGGCGGATATGAAGGATGCTTTTTATCCCGCGCGTCAGGTCACGCCTTTTGGGGCTGTGCACAACCGGCTTTCGCTGGAAATCGCACGCGGCTGCACCAGAGGATGCCGTTTTTGCCAGGCAGGCATGACGCTGCGCCCCTCGCGGGAACGTTCCATTGAGGAAATCCGGAAGCTGACCGAGGAATGCCTGACCAGCACCGGCTATGACGACGTATCCTTTCTGGCGCTTTCCTGTGGGGATTTTTCCGGCCTCAAGACCCTGTTCCTCGATGTGGCGGATCGCTGTGCACGGGAACAGATCGCCATATCCCTGCCTTCCCTGCGGGTGGGATCTGTGGATGGTGAAATCATGTCGCGCATGGCGGGCATCCGCCGCACGGGCGCGACGCTTGCACCTGAAGCGGGCAGTCAACGCCTGCGCGATGTCATCAACAAGGGCGTCACGGAAGAAGCGCTTATCCACCATGTGCGTCAGCTGGCCGGATACGGCTGGCAGCAGGTTAAACTCTATTTCATGCTCGGTCTGCCCACGGAAACAAGGGACGATCTGGACGCCATTGTGGATCTGTGTGTCAAGGTGCGCGATTGCTGCCGCAGGAAGGATGAAGAGGGCAGGTGGTACGGCCCGCGTCTGGCCGTAACCGCGGCGGTGTCTCCCTTCGTACCCAAAACGCATACGCCTTTCCAGTGGGAACCCCAGATTTCCATGGACGCCATGAAAGAGCGCATTTTTTATCTGCGCGACGCGGTGCGCCGGCACAAGAACGTCAGTTTGCGCTGGCATGAGCCCGCCATGAGCCACCTGGAAGGCATTCTTTCGCGCGGGGATCGCCGTCTTGCTGATGTGGTGGAAAAAGCCTACCGCAAAGGCGGTATTTTCAGCAGTTGGATTGAAGGGTTCAGCCTTACGCCCTGGCTGGAGGCTCTGGACGAATGTGGCATGAAACCCGAGGACTGGACCTGTGGCCGTGATCTTGAGGCATGCCTGCCCTGGGAGCATCTTCAGGCCGGAGTAAGCCGGGATTTTCTGTTGAAAGAGCGTGAGCGTGCTCTGCGCGGAGCCGTGACCGGAGATTGCCGCTATGAAGCCTGCCGCCAGTGCGGCGCGTGCGATACCAAGGCGGGGCCGTCGCTGCTGCGCGCATGTGATGCTGATCCTGAACTGAAAACCAGTCTCAATTTCCCTTCACGCGATCAGGAAGACTTTGGCCCTGTTCCGGAAATCCCCCGCTTTGAACCGGGGAGAAAAAAAGAGCCGCCGCACATTGACGAAACCCTGACCCGCCGGGCAGTGCGCTATCGGGTCTGGCACCGCAAGGACGGCAGTGCCGCCTGGATCAGTCAGCTTGAACTTCAATCCCTGCTGGAGCGGGCGTTGCGCCGCGCGGAATTGCCTCTGGCATTCTCGCAGGGCTTCCATCCCCTGCCGCTGCTTTCCTTCGGACGGGCTTTACCTGTGGGGGTGGGAAGCATGGCGGAGTGGTTTGTGCTTACGTTGCGTTCGCCCCTGCGTGAACAGGAACTTCTGGAACGCCTCGCTCCCTGCATGCTTGAAGGCATGGAGCCGGTACGGGTGGAACTCCTCCCCCTTACAGGCAAACTTTCCATGCCCGTGGAAGAATTGTACCGTCTGCGCGTGGCGGAAAAAGCAGTGGAACGGGAGCCGGATCGGCTTGCCGGATGGGCAGAACGCCTGGAGGCGGACTGGAAGACCTTTGCTGCTTCCGAGTTTTTTGAGCTGGAGAGGGAGAACAAAAAAGGGGTCATGAAGAAGGAAAATCTTCGTCCCCTGCTGGCCGCGCATGAGCGGCGGCCAGGCGGGGAAATATTCCTGACGCTGAACTGGCGGGAGCGTTATCTTTCTCCGTTGACCCTGCTCAGGAACGTCTCTCCCTGGCTGGACGACGCGGATATTGATCTGTTCAAGCTGGCGCAGTATTTTTAAGGCATGTCCTTATGTTACAGCAGGGCGTTTGACAGATACACGGCATAGAGTTAATTTACCTTCCACGTATGGACGACGTACCTCGAAGTAGTCACTTTTTCGTTTGTTTCAGGCGAGCCCGGAAACTTCCCGCGAAGTTTTCGGACTCGTCTTTTTTGTTTGGCTCTGTTCCAGAATAGTGTTGAAACTATCCTTGACCGCCGGAGGCGCGAGCGTTAGCGAGC
>CAJTSU010000238.1 GCA_910579055.1 uncultured Mailhella sp.
TCGCTCCATAGCTCGCTACGCTCGCGCCTCCGGCGGTCAAGGTTGTTGTCAATACCACGCTATAATAGAGCAAGCTATTAAAATTCTATCAAAAAAAAATTGATACCAGCATCAGTTTCCTGTGAATTGTTGCTCGTTATTTTTTTTATTAATGTACCCACAAGCTGGAAGTTTTTCTCTCCCGACGCTTCCGCGTAATGCCCTCTTTCTCACTCTTCCGCTCCCGGCAAACAGACCGTCTGTCCAGGCCAAACCCATGCCCCATACCGCAAGGAGCAAGCCATGACTTCCGCGCCATATGCTGTTCGCCCTTTCTCCTTCTTCTACCGGATTGTTTCAAAGGCAAGCCTGACTCTGGGCGCGGGAGCGCTCGTGCTTCTGGCTCTTCCTGTGGCGCTGGACATTGTGCTGCGCCACACCGGAGCGTATTTCGCCGGAGCCTTTGAAATCCAGGAACTTATGATGGGGGTGCTCTCTGTCTGCGGCATGATCGTCATCTCCTGCCGTGACAAGCATATCGCCATCGACTTCTTTTACGCCCGGTTTCCGGCCGGTCTGCAACGCTTTCTGGACGCATTGTTTGAATTCACGGGGCTTGTTTTCTTCTCCATGCTGGGCTGGCAGATTCTGAGCCTTGCTGCGGAAAAGGCTTCGGGCGGAGAAATAACTCCGGTCATGCATATTCCGCTCTTCATTCCCATGTTTTTCTTCGGCTGCTGCATGAGCCTTTTCGCTCTGGTGCTGCTGGTCAACTGTTTTGAAAAATTCCGTATGCTGCTGCGCGACGGGAAGTTTCTCCAGTTTCCCGCCATCCTGCTCATAACCGCGCTGGCCGCCGCTCTGCCTTGGATTCTCGAAGCCAGTGCGGTGGATATCTCCCGCTCTCAACTGGGAGTCTTCGGCATGTCGGGTTTCATGCTCATTCTTTTCCTCGGTTTTCCTCTCGGTTATGCCATGGGCATTTCCGGATTCCTCGGCCTGCTTTGCCTGAACCCTGACATCATCGCCCAATTCAACACGTTGAGCCAGACTTCCTACAACGCCGCGTTCTCCTCCACCATGGCAGTAGTACCGCTTTTCTGTCTTATGGGCGAACTTTCCGTCAGTTCCGGGATCAGCGGCGACATGTTCAGCGCGGCCCGCATCTGGATGGGAAGAACCCCGGCCTCTCTCTGCATCGCCGGTATTACCGGATGCGCGGGCTTTGCCGCCATTTGCGGCGACAGCCTGGCCACAGGCGTGACCATGGCTTCCGTGGCTCTGCCGGAAATGCGCAAGCAGGGGTACGACCCCGCCTTCTCCTGCGCCAGCCTGGCCTGCGGCGGCACACTGGGCGTGCTTATCCCGCCCAGCCTCAGTTTCATCATCTATGCCATCATCACAGAATCTTCTACCGGACAGTTGTTCATGGCCGGAGTGGTGCCCGGACTCATGCTCTCCGGCATGTTCATTCTGCTTCTTCTCTTCATGGCCCGCCGCAGACCGGATCTTCTGCCGCGCGGACGAGCGTATTCCATGCAGGAAAAGTTCCGTTCGCTCAAGGGCATTGTTGCCGTCATCCTGCTCATTTTTATCATTATGGGGGGCATACTGGCCGGATTTTTCAGCGCGGCCGAAGCGGGCGCCATAGGTTCCGTGGCCGTGTGGATGTTCGCTCTGGTCATGCGCCGCATCACATGGAAGCAGACCCGGCATTGCCTGGAAAACACCGTACTCATTGCCGGAAAGCTCATGTTCATTCTGATGTGCGTCGCCCTGCTCGGCGTGTTCATCGCCTATACCCGCATCACGGTAAACATGGCCAACGCCGTGGCGGGGCTGGACGTGAACCGCTACGTCATCCTCGCCGCCATCATCGCTTTCTACATACTTATGGGCTGCATGATGAACGTATTGCCCCTGCTTCTGCTCACCCTGCCCACCGTCTTTCCCACCATACAGGCACTGGGCTTTGATCCTGTCTGGTTCGGCGTCATCATCGTATTGCTGACGGAAATGGCCGTCATCACCCCGCCGGTGGGCATCAATGTGTTCGGCATCGGCTCCATGGCCCGGAATGTCCCGCTGACGGCAATTTTCAGGAACGTCTGGCCCTTCTTCGGCTGCATCGCGTTTCAGATATTTCTCATTATCCTGTTCCCGCAAATCGCTCTCCGGCTCCCCGGACTCTTTTTCTGAACCCTGGAGCCACCGCCGGATCAGAACAGAGTGTCCCGGCCATGGCGGAGTTTCACTTCACTCGACTCCGTAGGGTATTTCAATGGTGAAATGCGCTACGATATCCTATGAGGAGGAATTATGAACAAACTCTTGTCAACATCCATGCTTGCTTTGGCACTTTGCCTGCCTGCTCCGGCAAACGCGGCAAAAAGCTATGAGCTGGCCTTCACCAGCGAAGGCTACCGCGAAAACCATGTGGTATTTGTCAATGTCTGGAAACCCTGGATGGAGGAGGTGGAAAAACGCAGTCAGGGCCGTTTAAAAATCGTCTTTTACAGCCCCGGCACTATCTGCACCTCCAAGTAGGTACCGGATGCCGTGATCAAAGGTCGCGTGGACATGGGACACAGCCTGTTCGGAGCCAACCCCGGACGCTACGGTTACGCCGACACCGGCGAGGCCAACATTCCCGGCGTGAACAGCATGGCCGCTTCCATGGGCTTTCACAGCTACATCAACGGGAACGAATGGGTGAAGAGCGAACTTGACAACGACAGGACAAAGCTGCTCGCCGTATGGAGCACCGGCCCCATGATGGTCTGCTCAACTTCCCCCATGACGAAAGTATCTGACTTCAAGGGTAAAAAGACAGGTTATCACACCTCCGGCGTGGACAGAATCATCACCGCGCTGGGCGGCGTGCCTGTGCCGGTTTCCCCTCCGGATATCTACATGAGCGTGCAGCGCGGTCAGACCGATACGCAGTTCTTTGCGCTCACCATTCTCCAGCCCTTCCGCCTGTATGAAGTGCTCTCCGACATCATGGATTTCCCCATGGCCCCCGGCTACCACTATCTGATCATGAACCGCAGGGTATGGGACGAACTCCCCGAAGATCTGCGCGCGATACTTGAGGAAAGTACGGGAGAAGTCATGTCCCGTCAGGTGGGAAGCATCATCGACGCGGAAATCGGCGCATCTCTGGAATGGGTGCATGCCAACGAAAAATGTACCCTGAACGCGCTGCCCGCCAGCGAGCAGGCGAAAATGAGGGACGCTCTCGCGCCGTTCCGGGCCGCCTGGGTGGCGGATCGTGAAAAACGCGGGCTTACGCGCGCCAAGGAAGCCCTTGATCTGTTTGCCGCCTGCATGGAACGGGCCAACGCCGAATACGGAAAGTAGCGTCACAGAACCGTGTTGGCAGCGTTGCGCGGAGCGTATGTTTTGCTCCGGCACAGGCGGCAATATTCATTGCCGCAAAGGCAACATGTATCCACGGCCGGCTCGCTTGCGCCTTCGTGCGGCTACGCCGCCCAAAGGCTTCCGCTCCTCGCCCCCCTCCATGCCGCATGACCATGCGGCGGGGGG
>CAJTSU010000239.1 GCA_910579055.1 uncultured Mailhella sp.
TTTGCTCGATAATTCCTATATTTCTGAGGTGTTGGGTAAAAATTGATTTCCGTGGGATCAGGGCGTTCCCTTTGCCGCTCTCGCTTCCAAACTTGAACTGATATGTTCCAAGGCCAACTGGCTGGCCTATATCGCCGTGGCCGTCATGCCCGTGCTGATCTGCGCGGACGTGGTGGGCCGCCTGCTCCGTACAGGCGTGCCCGGCGCGCTTGAGCTGCAGGAAAATCTGCTGGTACTGACCACCTACGGGCTGATCGCATGGTTGCAGTCGCGCGATCAGCACATGAGCATCGACTTCGTATACAAGCGATTCAGCGGCGGCATGAAAAGCTGGGCCGACGTGTTTGTTTCCAGCATGACGTTCATCATTCTGGGCGTACTCTCCTGGGAATCCCTCCAGACCTTCATTACCAAGATGGGCACGCTTTCCATGGAGCTGTATCTCCCGCTGGAGCTTTACTACTGGATGCCCGTGTTCGGTCTGACCCTGACCCTTCTGGTGGTGGCGCTCCAGGTCGTTCGTCATATTGTCGCCGCATTCCGGGATGGGCATCCGTTGAGCGTGGCGCTTGCTCTCGCCGCCGCCGCGCTGCTTGTCTACATGCCGTTCTGGTACCGTGAGTCGGATTACGAGGTTTCCAACCTGGTGCTGGGCCTCATTGCCTTTGCGCTGCTGTTCTTCTTCCTGTTCATGAAAATGCCCATCGGCTGGACCATGTGCACCATCGGCGCGCTGGGCTGCATCGCCATTTACCGCTCGGTCAACGCCGCGCTGGCCGTGGTGGGCTCTACCCCTTACAGCGCCACGGCGTCGTATAACCTGGTGGCCTTGCCCTTGTTCGTGCTGATGGGGTGCATGATTCTGTATTCAGGCATTTCCGTGGATCTGTTCAACTCCGCCAACAAGTGGATCGGTCATCTGCCCGGCGGCATGGGCATGGCCGGCGTGGCGGGCTGCACCGGCTTCGCCGCCGTGTGCGGCGACTCGCTGTCCACCGCCGTGACCATGGGCTCCGTGTCCCTGCCGGAAATGCAGCGCCTCAGGTATGATCCCGCCCTGTCCACCGGCGCTCTGGCGGCCGGAGGCACCCTGGGCATCCTCATTCCCCCGAGTTCGGGCTTCATTATTTACGGCATCGTCACGGAAGTTTCCATCGGGCGTCTGTTCATGGCCGGCCTGATTCCCGGCCTCCTGCTGGCCGGCATGTTTATGGCGTATATTTACGTCACCGCCGTCCGGCATCCGGAAATGGCCCCGCGCGGCCCGAAGTATTCCTTGGCTGAAAAAGTGCAGTCCTCCCTCGGCCTTGTGCCCATTCTCGCCCTGTTCGTGCTGGTGCTGGGCAGCATTGTGGTGGGCATATGCAGCCCCACGGAAGGCGGCGCCGTGGGCGTGGCCGGAGCCTTCGTCTACGCGCTGGTCCGGCGCAAGCTGAACCGCCGGAATCTGCTGGCTTCACTGGAAGAAACCGCTATCCTGACTTCGCGCATCATGTGCATCATGATGGGCGTGGGCGTGCTGGGCTTTTTCTTCGCGCAGTCCCGTCTGCCCTTCCTGCTGGCGGACTTTATCCAGTCCCTGGAATTCAATAAGTATGTCATTTTCGGGATCATCGTCATCATTTATATTGTCCTCGGCTGCATGATGAACGTGATCCCCATGCTCATGCTGACCATTCCTTCCATCTTCCCCACCATTCTTGCCATGGGCTTCGACCCGGTGTGGTTCGGCGTGGTGTCGGTCATGATCATGGAAATGGGCCAGATTACCCCGCCGGTGGGCGTGGTGGTGTTCGCGTTGTCGGGCGTGACCAAGGAGATCCCCATGGAAACCATATTCAGGGGGATTGTGCCCTTTGTGGGCCTGATGGTTCTTGGCGTGATCATCGTGACTGTCTTCCCGCAGCTTGCGACCTGGCTGCCGTATACCCTGATGGGGCCTGAACTGATGTAGGGCCCGATGCACGATCCGGGGCGGGGAAGTTCTTCCCCGCCTTCGTTTTGTTGCAAGTTGTGCTAAATATTGCGGCAGCGTCCCGCCTTTCGGCTATTGACCGTAGTAATGATTAGAATTATATCTATTCAATATCAAACATTTCAGATAAAGGAGTCGCAGTCATGGGTCATCCCACAGTCTACCCCACCGGCGTTACGCTGTACAATCCTGAAAAAGCCTGGAGCGGCTATACCATCGTGCCCACCAAGGGGCAGGGGGCCACGCTCATCGACATGAACGGACAGGAAGTCCATGTCTGGAAGGACGTGCATGGCTTCCCGAACAAGATTTTCCCCGGCGGCATGCTCATGGGCAGCCGCGGCATGCGCAATCCGAAATACGGCCTCCAGGATCAGCTTGATCTTATTCAGGTGGACTGGGACGGCAATGTGGTATGGGAGTTCAACAAGGCCGAGTTCATTGAGGATCCGGGCGAAAAGCCCCAGTGGATGGCCCGCCAGCATCATGACTACCAGCGCGACGGCAACCCGGTGGGCTACTATGTGCCCGGCATGGAACCGAGAATTGACTCCGGCAATACGCTGGTGCTCTGCCACCGGGAAGTGAAATGCCCCTATATCAGCGACAAGCCCCTGCTGGATGACGTGGTGTACGAAGTTGACTGGGAAGGGGAAATTGTATGGGAATGGTTGTGTTCCGATCATGTTGAGGAATTCGGTTTCTCCGAAGAGGCGCGCAACGCCATGAGCCGCTGCCCCAACTATCGCGGCGGCACCCTGATTGAAAATGCGCCCGCTTTGGGCGACTGGATGCACATCAATTCCATGTCCAGGCTCGGCCCGAACAAGTGGTACGACGCGGGCGACGAGCGTTTCCATCCCGACAACATCATTATGGACGGCCGCGAAACCAACATCCTCTTCATCATCGACAAGAAAAGCGGCAAGGTGGTGTGGAAGGTCGGCCCCTACTATGACCAAAGCCCCGAACTGAAGAAGCTGGGCTGGATCATCGGCCAGCACCATGCGCACATGATCCCCCGCGGCCTGCCGGGTGAGGGTAACATTCTGGTGTACGACAATGGCGGATGGGCCGGTTACGGCGCGCCCAACCCCGCGGCCCCCATGGGAGTGAAGAACGCCACTCGTGACTGGTCGCGCATTCTCGAGTTCGACCCCACCACGCTCAAGCTGGTGTGGTCCTACACGCCGCATGACGCCGGGTTCGTGGAGCCGCTGGACGCCAACCGCTTTTACAGCCCCTTCATCAGCTCGGCCCAGCGTCTGCCCAACGGCAATACGCTGATCACCGAAGGTTCCGACGGCCGCATCTTTGAAGTGACGCCGGAACATGAAGTCGTGTGGGAGTTCATCAACCCCCATATGGACAACCGCAACATGAACATGGTGTACCGCGCCTACCGTGTGCCCTATGAATGGGTGCCGCAGGCCGAACACGGGCCGGAAGTCGCCATTGCCAAACCGGACATGAAGAACTTCCGCATGCCCGGAGCCGCGCCGCTGGGCGCGAAGAAGACCGTCAGCGTGCAGGGAACCACCG
>CAJTSU010000240.1:0-218 GCA_910579055.1 uncultured Mailhella sp.
GCTCGACTCCGAGAGCATTTCAATGACAAAATGCTCTAAGGGCCTCTCCTGATGTTTGAGCATGTTCGTTTTGAGAGAGAATTGAAAATGCTCTGACATACTGCGCCCGCGATGGGCGGCGTTTCACCGTCCGATCGCGGGCAGACACAGGCTCAGAGGGGAAAGCGGGAGGGAGCGCCTCCCGCGCGAGGTTCAGCCCCGCGCCGCGTTCATGGCTC
>CAJTSU010000240.1:262-3511 GCA_910579055.1 uncultured Mailhella sp.
ACGCCGCCGGTACGGTTTTCAAAGTGAGCTTCGCCGCCGGGCTCCACGGCTACAACAGAGGAAGACGTTCCGGAAGCAGCCGCGCTCTTTTCTTCTCCGACGGGAGCCGCGTCCGGGTCTGTTGCCGGAGCCGCGCTCTCTTGCGGCGCACCGTCACTCAAAGCCGCGCGGAGGCGGGCTTCATCCTCATGGGACAGGGATGTCTGGATCACCGTGCCGCCCGTGCCGCGCAGTTCCTCAAGCGCCTTGTCCAGCGTGATGTCGCGGAACAGGATGAACAGCAGGGAGTGCCCGGGCTGAAGCTGGCGGGCGACATTCTTCATGAAGTCATCGCTCACGCCCACATCGGACAGCGCGCCGGAAACGGCCCCGGCCCCCGCGCCTACCGCAATGCCAAGCAGCGGGTTCAGGAAAACAAGCCCGATAAGCAGCCCCCAGAAGCTGCCGCCAACAGCTCCGGTGGCGGTCAGATTATACAGTTGATGCAGTTTCACCTTGCCGTCCTGCTTGCGCACGGCGATGACTGCATCTTCCAGATCCACCAGATATTCCTTCTGCATCTTCAAAAGGTGCAGGCGTACTTCCTCGGCCTGATACAGACTCGGATAGGCCACAACAACAAGAGAACTCATACATGCCTCCATGGTTAGTTATCAGATATGCGCGTCGTTTGTGCGCGTTCCTTTACTATGCGGCGCTTCCGCTGAGAGGGGAATGATTTTTGCCGCGTCGGCCGGAGCCCTTGTCTGATTCGCAGGCTTCACGCGACAAGCCGGAGCCGTCTTCAGCACGACTCCGGGAGCATTTTCAGAACGAAAAAGCTTTAGTATATTGCCCAGCCGAGCCCTTGTATCCCGGCTCGCGAGGTTCGGCCCGAATCCGGAGCTCCCCCTGCAAATGAAGGGCGGCAAATTCGCGCTCGGTAACATGAAATAGTTTGGAGTACGATCCGTCAGGCGCAGGCCCGGCGCGGCGGCGCAGGCGGGTTCGCTCGCTCAACCCTGTGAGCATGTTGACGTCAAAAAGCTCCAAGACGCATACGCTGGCAAACGAGGAGAACACCATGACACTGACATTGGGGAAAAAAATCGGCGGAGGGTTTTCCCTCATCATCCTGCTGGTCCTGATAATGGGGCTTGTCGCCATACGCGCCATGAACGCCGGTGTGCAGGTTTCCCGAAACATAGCTGAGGATCGTGTCCCTCGCATGGTGCTTTTCAGCAAGCTGCAAAACAACCTCCTGCTGGGCGCGTACCATACGCGAGTATATTTTGAAACCTCAGACGAATCCTCCTATGCCACGGGCATGGAATACCTTGGCGAGCTGAAAAGAAACTTTTCGAACCTCGAAGCCCTGCACCAGGCCAATCCCTCTGCCGAAACCCAGAACTTTCTTCACAGGTTCAGCAAGGAACTTGTCGCGTACACGGATGATATCAGCGCCGGGCGGGAATATCGGATCAATATTAATAAAACCACAAGCCGGCTTATAGAGGTCGGCTACACGGTGCTGGGCAAAACGGAGGCCTTTGCACGCGCCATGAGCGAAGTCCAGTGTGATTTTCTTGATCAGGGCAATACAGCGGCTGTTGTCCGGTATGCCGCAAACATGGCGGACGCCATTACCCTTTATGGCCATGTGGCCGCGGTGCTGGAGCAGCTTCTTATTGCCGAGCGCAACGCCGATATTGAACTTTTTACCTCCATACGCAAAAATCTGCCTGCCCTCAGGGAAGAAGCCCTCGCCATCCGCGCCAACCTGCTGGATCGGAAAAGTCGTGACCTGTATGCCGATACCGCCAAGTCCTTTGCGGAATTCTCCTCGCTGGCGGGGCAGTTGGCCCAGCTTCAGGCGGAAAACGCCGAGGTTAATCAGGAACGTGTGCGCGTTTACCTCAGCCTGTTCAGTCTGTCCGAGGACATGGTGGAGGTAACTACTCAAACGACCACTTCGTTCGTCAGTGAAGCTGAAAACACCCTTTCCTCGTCCACACATAATGTCACACTCATGCTGGGCTTTGTGGCCCTGCTGGGGTTCGTCTTCAGCATACTCCTCACCCGCGCCATTGTAAGGCCCCTGGCCAAGACGCAGATGTTCGCCCAGGCCGTGGCCCGTGGTGAACTGGAAAAAGAACTGGACGTGTACGGCCGGGATGAAACGGGCATGCTCGCCAACGACCTGCGCAGTATGGTGGTGAGCCTGAAAAAAAATATTGCGGAAGCCGGCCGCAAGTCTGAAGAAGCGCAGAAGGCCACGCAGGAAGCTCAGGCCGCCATGAGCCGTGCCGAAGAAGCCGCTCGTCAGGCTGAAAATGCCAAACGGGAGGGCATGCTCGCCGCCGCGGCCCGGCTGGAGGGTGTGGCGGAAGTCATTTCTTCCGCCTCCGCCGAGCTCTCGGTTCAGATAGGACAGTCCGACGCCGGAGCCCGTCAAACTGCGGAACGTCTGACCGAAGCGGCGACTGCCATGAACGAAATGAATGTCACCGTGCAGGAAGTGGCCCGCAACGCCAGCAACACGGCGGAAGTTTCCTCCTCAACCAGGTCACAGGCCGAACAGGGCGCGCAGATCGTGCGCGAATCGCTCAACAGTACCGAACGTGTACGCCAGGTTTCGCTCATGCTCAAGGAAGACATGGCGGAGCTCAATCGCAAGGCCGAATCCATTTCCAGCATCATGAATGTTATTTCGGATATTGCGGATCAGACCAACCTGCTGGCGCTTAACGCCGCCATTGAAGCTGCCCGCGCCGGTGAAGCCGGCCGGGGTTTCGCTGTTGTGGCCGACGAGGTGCGCAACCTGGCAGAAAAAACCATGGCCTCCACCAGCGAGGTAGGAGCGGCCATCACCTCCATCCAGAGCAGCATTGAGAAAAGTGTAAGGGCAGTGGACAACGCCGCGGAACAAATCGCCCAAACAGCATCCCTGGCGCATCAGTCCGGCAAAGCTCTGGAAGATATTGTTCACAACGCGGAAACAGCTGCCGAAGAAGTAAGGGCCATAGCCGCCGCCAGCGAGCAGCAGTCCGCTACCAGTGAGGAAATCACCCTGAACATCAGCCAGGTGAACTCCATATCCTCAGAAGTGGCGCGGGCCATGGGCGAAGCTACTCAGGCAGTGGCCAATTTGGCACGTCAGGCCCAGAATCTGAGCAGTCTGATCGATGAGCTGAAGCATACCAGCTAGAGCGTTTTGCGATTGAAAGTATCTGCGAGTCAGGATCCTATGTTCTGGCGCGCAGGTTTCAC
>CAJTSU010000241.1 GCA_910579055.1 uncultured Mailhella sp.
AGATGAGCCTCGCTCCGCTCGACTCCGAGAGCATTTCAATAACAAAATGCTCTAGTACTCCACAACAGGCTCTTGCAGAACCGTGTTGATGACGTTGTGCGTGACGTGTGCCTTTGCTCCGGCACGGGCGGCAATCTGTTACCGCAAAGCTCATCCACACGGGCCAAAGGCATGTATCCACGGCCGGATCACTTGGGCCCTTGTGCGGCTTTGCCGCCCAAAGGCTGCGCCCCGCATGACATTTGGCCGCTCCCCGCCCCCCTCCATGCCGCATGACCATGCGGCGGGGGGGCAGCTCTGCTCTCGATGTCACCTCCATTGCATCTCTCAAAACGCCGCATTTCAATGTGCTTGCGGAATATACGGAAAGCCGGGAGTCTCGAAAACACTGGAGGCCCTCGGCGCTCTTCATCAGGGCTATTTTTACAGAATATGCCTTGAGCGCCCATTTTTTCTGAAGAAAACGCCCCGGTATGGTTTGCCAAATGCGGGGTCATGTCTTACTCTCTGTGCCTCAACGATCTTACTACGGAGACTCCCATGTTCAGCTACCTGATGGGCAAAATATTCGGCACGCGTAATCAGCGCTATCTCAAGTCACTGCGCCCCCTCTTGCGCAAAACCAACGCACTGGAGCCTCAGATGCAGGCCCTTGCCGACGGGGAACTGGCTCCCCGCCTTGCAGAATACCGCCGTCAGGCGCAGGAAGAAGGGCGCAGCCTTGACGATTTACTGCCCGAAGTCTTCGCTCTTGTACGCGAAGCATCCCGCCGCATTCTCGGCATGCGCCATTATGACGTGCAGCTGGTGGGCGGCATCGTCCTGCATCAGGGCAAAATTGCGGAAATGAAAACAGGCGAAGGCAAAACCCTGGTCGCCACCCTGCCTGTGGTGCTCAACGCCATTTCCGGCAAGGGCGTACATGTGGTCACGGTGAATGACTACCTCGCCCGCCGCGACGCCGAATGGATGGGGCAGCTGTACAAAGCGCTCGGCCTTTCCGTGGGGATTATCGTGCACGGCCTCTCCGACGAGGAACGCAAGGCCGCATATAATGCCGACATCACCTACGGCACAAACAACGAATTCGGTTTTGACTACCTGCGCGACAACATGAAGTTCTACAAGGAACAACTCGTGCAGCGCGGGCACAACTTTGCCATTGTGGACGAAGTGGACTCCATTCTCATCGACGAAGCGCGTACTCCGCTGATTATCTCCGGAGCGGGAGACGAATCCACTGGCCTGTACCGGCAGATGGATGAAGTTGTGCGCCGTCTGAAGCCTGAAGCCCACTTCACCGTGGATGAAAAGGCCCGCACCGCCCTGCTCACCGAAGAGGGCGTGGCTCAGTGTGAACGCATCCTGTCCGTCGACAATCTGTTTGACCCGCAGAACATCATGCTCCAGCACCACATCCAGCAATCACTGCGCGCCCATTATGCCTACAAGCGCGATGTGGACTACATTGTCAACGAAGAAGGCAAGGTGGTCATTGTGGATGAGTTCACGGGCCGCCTCATGGAAGGCCGCCGCTTCGGCGACGGGCTGCATCAGGCACTGGAAGCCAAGGAACGGGTGAATATCGAGGCGGAAAACCAGACTCTGGCCAGCATCACGTTCCAGAACTACTTCCGCATGTACGACAAGCTGTCTGGCATGACCGGCACAGCCCAGACCGAAGCTGTGGAATTCAGCCAGATCTACGGCTTGGAAACCATCACCATCCCCACCAACAAACCCATGATCCGCGATGATCGGCCCGACTTCATCTACCGTACCCAGCGGGAAAAATTCATCGCCATTGTTCAGGCCATCAAGGAACTGTACGAAAAAGGCCAGCCCGTCCTGGTGGGCACCATCTCCATCGAAACGTCAGAGCTGCTTTCTTCCATGCTCAGGAAGGAAGGCATCCCCCACAATGTACTCAACGCCAAGCAGCACGCCCGTGAAGCTGAAATCGTCGCCCAGGCCGGCCAGGCCGGTCATGTGACCATCGCCACCAACATGGCCGGGCGCGGCACGGACATCCGGCTGGGCGAAGGCGTCACTGAACTGGGCGGTCTGCATATTCTCGGCACCGAGCGCCATGAAAGCCGCCGTATCGACAACCAGTTGCGCGGCCGTTCCGGCCGTCAGGGGGACCCCGGTTCCTCCCGCTTCTACCTCTCCCTGGAAGACAACCTCATGCGCATCTTCGGTTCCGAGCGCATTTCCGGCCTTATGGAAAAGCTGGGCATGGAGGAAGGCGAGCCGATTGAGAACCGCATGGTGTCCAGAGCCATTGAAAACGCCCAGAAGCGTGTGGAAGGCCATAACTTTGAAATCCGCAAAACGCTGCTCGATTACGACAACGTCATGAATCAGCAGCGCGAAGTCATCTACGACCTGCGCCGGGATCTCATGATGGCCGAGGATGTGGAGGCCGTGGCGCTGGACTTTGTCGAAGAGGTACTCGACGACATTTATGCCCCGCTGGAAGAACAGCACCAGGCTCCGGACGCGGAAACCAATACCGCTGTTGTCAACCGTCTGCTCGACGTTTGCACCATTAATCGCGCCTTGCCGGAACTGACGCCCAGCGCTGGAGCTACGCCGCCTCAAGCCCCCTCCAGGGATGCCGCGCGCGAGGCCGTGCTTTCCATTCTCGCCCAACTCAAGGAAGAATCGGGCGAAATCTACCGCGACATTCTACGCTTTTTCATGCTGGAAGAACTGGATCGCTGCTGGAAGGATCACCTCCGCTCCATGGACTACCTGCGTGAAGGCATCGGCTTGCGCGGCTACGGCCAGCGCGACCCCAAACTGGAATACAAGCGAGAAGGCTTCAACATGTTCCAGCAGATGCTGTTCCGCATCCATGAAGGGGCCGTGCGTTCCCTGACCCGTGTACGCGTCCAGCCCAGGGAAGACCTTGCCGAAGCCCGGCCCGACGACGCGGCTTCTGACACCACTGCTCCGGCTGTTCCTGAAACTGCGGAAGCCGCCAAAACCTCATCGGCGCCTGAACCCGCAAGAGAAGCTGCTGCGGAGACGCCTTCCGCCTTCCGGCACAAGGCATCTCCGGCCGCCGCCGCGCCCGTGGGATACGCCTCCGGCGGAGCGGACGCTCATACTATCAATCAGGATACTCCCAAGGTCGGCCGCAATGATCCCTGCCCCTGCGGCAGCGGCAAGAAATACAAGAAGTGCTGCGGCGCGGGCAAGTAAAAAACGGATTGTCTCGGCATAATTGCGAGAGGCGGCCGGCAAAGTCGGCCGCCCGAAAATTGCGGGCAGGCTACGGCATACTCGCGCTGTAAAGCCAGCAATATTCGGGCCTTCCGTGCAAACTCCGCGTAGCGCGGTCCGTCATCATCCTAGAGCATTTTGTCATAGAAATGCTCTCGGAGTCGAGCGGAGCGAGGCTCATCTCTGCTCTCCTTATCCGTA
>CAJTSU010000242.1:0-1355 GCA_910579055.1 uncultured Mailhella sp.
GGCCTGTTTTGCGCAAGCAGGATGTGTTTAAATATAAAATAGATGATCAGTAAACGAAGAGGAAATGGGAAATCCAAGATATAGTACTGTTAAATCGGAGACTTTAAAAGGATTGAAAAATTTTGATGAAGCCATCATGCTTCAACAAAAAAATTTTGAAAAAGATTTGCAGGTCTATGGCGCGAATCATGACCGGACACTTGTCGATTTGTCCAACCTGGCCCTTGACTACGCCGACAAGGCTGAAGCATGCGATGACAAGAAAGCTCTGGAAAAAGCCATTGAGATTCAAGAGCAGCTCGTTCCAGCTTATGCTTCCCAGCAAAGCGATGGATTTTACACGGTACTGGAGAGACATACCTTGGCAGAGTTGTTGTGCAAGGCTGGAAGGATTGAGGAGGCTCTGCACCAGAGCCAGATGGCCTATGAGAGCGCACTGAAAAACCGTTGTATAAATACGCTCATCATACATGATGTATGGTTTACAATGATAAGATGCAAGAAAGAGCTTGATCCTTCCGAAGTTGATTTTGTCGAAGAAATGAAAATATTTCTTCACGATGAGGAAGATTATTGGGGAAAATATGATAAACACACCTTTGAAAGATATCAGAAAATCCTTAACAACTACATCTTTGTGGTGGATACCAGCAAGGATCCGCTGCTGGATGTTTGCCGTGACTATGCTGACATTGCCCAAAGAATGTATGGAAAAAACTCGGGCGAGTTTCTGGACGCCTGTCTGCATCTGGGCTGGCAGCTTCATGTACAGGCCGGGGAGCATGAGCAGGCGCTGGAGATGTTCAGGAAGTGCCGGAGCATAGCGGATGCGCAGGGAGATGAAGCGGATGAATACTTGTCTGATGCAATTTGTCTTTGCCTGGTATGTGTACTTTTCCAGCTTAAGAAGTATAGCGAATGTGTTGCCCAATATCGAGAAGGGAAAAAATTGATTGAAGCACATGGCTTTCCTCCTCTGCTTTTGCGTCTTGCCACGGCCGATGCGGGCAGGGCGTACGCCGCGCTGGGCAAAAAAAGGGACGCGCTGAAATATCTGGAACGGGCGCAGGGCTTGGCGAAAGAAGCGGAAGAGGAGGAAGAGGCTGCGCAGCTTGAAGCGGAATGCCAAAAGCTGAGGAACAAGGGAAAGCGGGCATGACGAAAGCCTTTTTGCCGCGTTTTGCCCTGACCCTGGCTATCACCGGCCACCGGAGGATTCCGGCCGATCAGGCCGACCGGGTGGGGCGGCAGCTTGACGAAGTGCTGACCTCCGCCCGGGCCGGGGCGGAGGCCGTTTCCGCACAGGGGCGGCGCTGGGGCTTCTTTCCCCGGCCGCCCCTCCTGCGGCTGGCCTC
>CAJTSU010000242.1:1424-3421 GCA_910579055.1 uncultured Mailhella sp.
GCAGGGTGTGTTGAATCCAAAAGTATGCGCAAAACGGTGGAGGGTGTTGCTCAGGCGGCTTCCCGCCGGGAACTTGCCGCCCTGTGCCGCACGGCGGAAAGCGTGCTGGAACTGGTTCCGGCGCCTCCTCCCGGCTGGCAGGAACTTTGCGCGGACTTCTCCCCCGTGGGGCAGGACTCCCTGTCCGAAAGCTTCCGGCAAAGAGCCTATCTGGAGGCCGGATGCGTCATGCTGGAACACAGCGATATTCTCATCGCCGTGTGGAACGGCAAACCTCAGCCGGCGGAGGGAAGCACCTACGACATGCTGTGCCGGGCCCTGCGCCGGAGAATGCCCGTCTGCCTCATCGACAGCAGCCGGGATTGCCCCGTCCGTATCGTGCAAAGTCCGGATCAGCTTCTCTGCCCTGCCGGGCAGGACGCGCCGCCTCTTGATGAAGTCGTCGTCAGGCGCTGGGGGCTGGAAAGCGGGAACACGGCGGAACAACTGCGGCAAACCGACAGCGTTCTGGGCAGCCTGACAGGTCGGCCTGTTCCCCGCCTGGCCCGGCTCTGGAATTCCTTCCAGAAATTCGTCACCAGATCCGGCGTCAGTCGTCTGGATCCCGGCCCCTATCGCGAGGAAACCCGCCCGGATTTCCTCCTTTTCGACAACGCGGCAAACCATTGCGCCGCCATGCATCGATCTTCCTTCCTGGGGCTGGCGCTCATGAGCATTCTGGCCGTGCTCTCCGCCGCGCTGGCCTCGGTCTGGCCGGGAGGCGAAACGCATCATCTGGCCCTCTCCGTGCTGGGGGTGGCGGAAGCCTTTCTGCTTGCGGGAGCCATCGGCAATGTGCTTCAGGCACGGCGCAGAGGCTGGCAGAAACAGCTCACGCTCTTTCGCCTTGCAGCGGAAGTGCTGCGCCTGAACAGCTTTGCCGCATCTCTGGGGATCCCGTGCAGCTGTGGTTTTTCGAAGCAATCCCTGTATGGAGACGAACAGGGAGAAGCATGGCTGCCGTATGTTCTGCGCAACAGTCTGCGCGAACGCGGTTTTTCTTCCGTGGATATGTCAGACACCGCTCAGATTTCCGCTCTCAGGGAAGACATTGCCGCTTACCTTATTCACTCGCAGTATTGCTATCATCGCCGCAACAGTGTGAGCTGCCGCATCATGGCGGAGACCATCGAAAAGATATCCGGCCTTGTTTTTTTCATTTCACTGCTTGTGGTAGGCATACGTTTTTTCTGTAATGTTTTTCTGGATACGGCGATACTCGATCCCGCCCTGTCTTTTCTGGGCACAATAGGTCCGGTTTTGGCAACGTCTTCTCAGGCTGTCGCGCAATATGCCGAACTCAAACGCCTGTCCATACGCTCCGCCCATCTCGCCAAGGAATTGAATTGCTATCTGAAACAGATAAGAGAAGCAAGGTCAGGTTCCGAGCTGAGAACGATCACGGCATCCGTTCTTGAACTTATGAACAAGGATGTCTATGACTGGAAAGAACAATACAATATGCCGGATATCTCCCTGTCATAACAATCCATCCAGGCCATGAAGAGTAAATATGTCCGAACTGATAAGACGTTACTTCATTCGCAGTGATCTGCGCAGAGTAGAGTGAACTTTTAGGGAAGCTATCAATTCCGCCTCTGTGTTGAACTCCTGAATCTCTTCCTCCGTAGGCCGCACATTGGCAATATCAATATCTCCTGCCGTGCCAAAAGCGTACCAGACTACCCTGCGCCCGTACTCTATCCGTTCGTCACGGTTCTGCCCCACGGGACGGGCGGGGGCGTGTCTGAATACTTCGTTGGCTACCTCCTGCGGCGTGTACCCGGCACAGCGCATGTACAGAGCAATGGCCGCATCCAGCCGTGATTCATCCATCTTTTCAGGGAAACGCTTTTTGACCATTTCCCGGTAAGCGGCATACGGGGAAGCCAGCGTGCCGACCTTGGGGAACTCGCGTTTCTTGACCTCTATGCCGGGGGCAATCCTTCTCCGGAAAC
>CAJTSU010000243.1 GCA_910579055.1 uncultured Mailhella sp.
GAGCAGAGATGAGCCTCGCTCCGCTCGACTCCGAGAGCATTTCAATGACAAAATGTTCTAAAGGCGTAAAGACTACGGGCCGGAGCATCGTTTCCCGGCCATACTTATGATGTCAAGATTAAACAGCTCCTGTGTGACGCGGCAAAGGAAAATATATGCCATTCTTTTTCACTGGTTGCGTTCACAGGAGCATATTGCCCATTCGGCCTTCTGATTTCCCCCTTCTCTTCTTCGCCAGATTGCGGAAAATCCGGCGCTTCTCCGGCAAAAAAAACGAATACGGCCGCTTCGCCCAAAGTCTGGTTTCGGCGGGCGAACCCGGCTTACCGCCACGCCAGGCTTGCGCTTTGAAACATTTCATGTTGCGGAATACTAAATTATTCCGTTGAGGCGGAGCAACTGTCCCCTGTACTCCTTCGTCAACTGTGTCAGCCAGTCAAACGAACCCTGCGGATCCGCCGGATCCCCCGTCCGATGCAGATTGACGATGACCGGGTGCTCCCGAACCAAAAAAACAATATTACCGACAACGGAAGGAACCAGACTCTCCGAATCCCATTTGCTTTCCATGTTGTCTGCCTTACTACGCGAGTAGCGTAACGTACAGCAAGAAAACCAGCCGGGGCCATCGGCAAATCTGCCCTGAGGCCGGGGACTCCCCGATTCGACGGGGATAAAGCCGGCCCAGCCTGCCCCGCGAATATTCTGTTCCACCTCAAATTTACAACTTTCAAAAAACTCAACCGACATATTCCGCACGAAAGAGTCCGTCTCCGGCATCAACACCTCGACGAAAGGATCGAGAAGTTCAGCAGGAGGAGGACAATTTCCCTTCATATGGCAGGAGTCTATATACAGCGCCAGCACATGCTGCGCACGCCTGTACTCTTCAAATATGGAGGGAGCCACTGCCTGAATATTGACGAAACCGCGAGGAGCGGCCAGCTTCAGAGGTTTACCCTGTATAAGGACGGAAGGCATGACGAACACCTCTTTAAAGCGTTTTGTGTTTGAAAATATCTACCAGCCAGACCTGTGTTCCGGCTCGCAGGTTTCAGGCCTTCGCTGGAGTAACCGCAAGTGAATTGCTTGCACCTCCCCGAAGGACGGCTGCTTGCTCGCAGTCGACGAGCAATTTCAAAGTGAAACTGTTCCAGTATATAACATTAAATACTTCGTATTCAATGTCAAGTTCGCTTCCCCGGAAGCGCGGTTTCAGTTCGATCACGGCGGCTGCGCCGACACAACGGGCTTGCGAATGGCGGCTGATACTCCGAAACATTTCATGTTGCGGAATACAAGAACAATTCACGTTTGAGCGGATTCTCCAGAACATCCGCCGCTCCTGTGCAAGCGGGGCTCTATACCTGCGTTCCCTTTTTGCTTATGCTTTCCGCCGTTACTATGCCATGATAGAGCTTGCCTCTGAACATGCTTAATGCAGACTTGATATGACAGGCTTGGTTCGAAGCTTGCGTTGTCACTGTGCAGTAAACAATGGCCGCGAACGCGGCACGTACGCTGTTCTTTCCCCTGGATGGAAAGTACGCGCGTATGCCTACTCTTTCAATGCCGTCCTGATAAAACGTTTCGCCTGGCGGGTACTGGACGGGAATAGCCGGGCTTGAGCGAGGCTCGAAAAAACTGCTTCAAGCAAGGGCGCAGGGTGGTGTTCCATCCTTCTGGCCATTTCCTCTCGACCTTTGGCCGTCAGTTTGGCATTCTTACGGCTGTTCACTGTCTCCCTCTCGAGGTTTGCTGTTGTGTCGAAACTCCAGCTTTACCCCCTTGAAAGAAGGGGAACAACCTATGGGAACGTTACACTAACCACAAACAGGCGCATACCGTGAAAAATACCCCCCTGTTTCAAGCCACAATCGCCCCATCCTCCGGCTGACTCCACAGCCGACGGAAAGGGGGCGTGCGGATTGCTCCTCTCTATAAGGGAGAACTTGCAAAAAAGGATTTCATCGGCTTCGCCGCCTTGTCAAGAACTCTTCCCCTCTGGCTCTGTTCCAGAATAGTGTTGAAGATATCCTTGACCGCCAGAGGCCCGAGCGCAGCGGGCCTAGAGGCCAAGCCAAAGGCCGCGCAGCGTTCCCGTTAGCCGAGTCTTCAAAGCTTGCGGGAATCGAGAGCAGCGCGACGCCCCCCCCGCCGCATGGTAATGCGGCATGAAGGGGAGGCACGGAGTGCGAGCGCAACGTTTTCCACGCAAAACGCAAGCGAGAGCGAGTCTCGGCAAAACCGATCGAGCGTCATGAAGAGGTCACGGAAGAAAGGTTTCGCAGAGCGGAGCCGCACAAAGGCGCAAGCGAGCCAGCCGTGGATACATGCCTTTGTCTTTACGGCAATGAATATTGCCGCCTGTGCCGAAGCAAAACAGTACACCACGTACAGCGCCATCAACACAATTCCACTACAGAGCCTCCCCTCTGGAGGGAAGAGGCTTCAACCCATAAAGGAATTTTTGATGAACACAACAAATGAACTTGTCGAACTTGTTTCCTGTTCAAAACATTGCGTGGCGTTGACCGGCGCAGGCATTTCCACACTGTCCGGTATTCCCGATTTCCGCGGGCCGGACGGCCTTTACCATCGCAAGGATATCGATGCGGATAAAATCTTTGATGTGCACTATTTTCTGCGCGATCCCACGTATTATTACAGCCATGCCGGAGATTTTCTCTACAATCTGGATGAAAAGCAGCCGAACATCGTACATACGACGCTGGCCCGACTGGAGGAAAAGGGCATACTCAAGGCAGTGATTACCCAAAATATCGATCTCCTGCATCAGAAGGCAGGCTCCCGTACGGTTTATGAACTGCACGGTTCCCCTTTACATCATCATTGCCTGCAATGTGGAGCAGAATACAGCTTTGAGGAAATAGCCCCCTATGCCCGGCGGGGCAACACGCCCAACTGCGACAAATGCAACGGCATCATCAAACCCGATATCGTTTTCTTCGGTGAATCCCTGCCGGAAGACGCTCTGGCCCAATCGGAGCAACATGCCCGCAAAGCCGATCTGATGCTGGTGCTCGGTTCCAGCCTCACAGTCTATCCTGCTGCGGCCATTCCTGAAGTGACGTTGCAAAGTGGTGGAAAAATCGTCATCATTAACGCTTCACCGACCCATCTTGACCGCCATGCCGCCTGGAAGGGAGCGGATCTGGCAGAAAGCTTCACCGCACTGTCAGAGCTGTAAACATCTGGCTCACGTCACGGACGGCAACACCCGTTGCCGCAAATGCAGCCCGTGTTCCACACGGGCCAAATGCAGCATGTATCCACGGCTGGCTCGCTTGCGCCTTCGTGCGGCTACGCCACCCAAAGGCTCCGCTCCGCGAAACATTGCTTCCGCGACCTCCTGATGACGCTCGATCGGCGTTGCCGATACTCGCTCT
>CAJTSU010000244.1 GCA_910579055.1 uncultured Mailhella sp.
GGATTAAAATATTTTTTTGAGCAAAAAAGTCATTTTTTTTCATGATTTTGCCCTGTCACAGGCAAGCCGTTTTGCCCGAAATATTCACAAAAATGGTCGCATATTTTTACAGGAATATGAGAACTCAGTTTTTATCCTGAAAAACAGGTGATTTCCTGCCGTTATATTGGTTAGCAGCCTTTGCCGGTCCGCAGGCGGCAAAACACAGGACAGCCTCGGTAGCTTCCTTCAGCGATGCTTCCGCCAGAACCTTTTCAGCAGAGGGGAAACGTCCCAGTACCCAGGAGATGACATTGTCCTTGTCAGGCGGACGCCCCACGCCGATGCGCAATCGGTAAAAATCCTGCGTACCAAGGCGCTGTACGATAGATTTCAACCCATTATGTCCGGCGATTCCTCCTCCGCTCTTCAATTTGATACGGCCAGGCGCAAGATCCAGTTCATCATGAATGACGAGCAATTTTTGAGGAGAAAGCTTATACCAGGACATAAGTGGTTGAACGCTGTCACCGCTGAGGTTCATAAAGGTTTGCGGCATGGCCGCAAGCCAGGGCATCCTACTGCCCGGCAGAAAACAGCGCCACAGCCGACATTGAAATTTGGCACCGGAAAGCGGCTCCACCGAAGCCCCGGCCAGGCGGGGAAGCTCTTCAAATAAGGCTTCAAGCGCCATAAATCCCATATTATGCCGTGTACCTTGGTACTGAGCTCCTGGATTGCCCAAACCTACCAAAAGTCCATTGAAATCCATCAATTCTTCTCGGTGAAACGGCTCAGATCTCGAGCCACGTTGGAGGTATGCAGTTCGGATGCGGCCATTTTTCCGAAGGCCGAATCCGGTTCACTGTCCACAATTCCCTGGAGGATGGCTCTCCAGCGTGCGGTATCTCCCATTTTCCGGTGCAACCGGGCTTCCCGGAAGCGTAGCCCGGCGTAATCCGGGGATGTGTCGGGAACAAAGGCTGCATATTGCGTAGCCCATTCCAGAGCTTCCGCATAGCGGCCTGCGATCTCCGTTACATCCATAAGCGCGGCGATGGACTCCCGAATACGTTCGGAGTCCGCGTAAGGGGAGCGCTCATCCTGCAACTGCGTGAACATGCCCAGCGTGTCAAGATTGTACTGGTATGCGTCGCGTAAATCCTGGCGCCGTTCCGCATCCCGGGCAAGAAAGTAATTCGCGTAGGCTCGTTGATACAGGGGGATATCATTCAAAGGAGCCAGAGTTTTCCACAACGGGAGGGCGCGCCCCGGCAGCTGGAGGTTTTCTGCCGAAAGAGCCATGGCGTAATCAAGCTGGTGGCGGGCCTCGGTCGGCAAGTTCCAGTCCCGAACCTTGTCGCCAAGGGTAAGAATGCCGTTCCAGTTCTGTGCGCGCAGGTAGGACGAAAGATATAAATTATAGGCGTACAGCCCATAATCGGGGTTTTCATGCGTCTCAAGGAAGGGGGCCACGAGTTCAAGTCCGGCTGCTTCCTTGCCGCGGTTGAGCTGAGCCCGCGCCAAAGCGACCCGAAGTTCCGGTTCCAAGGGTTGGTAGTACGGTTGGACTTGCGGGTAACGTTCCCATAGTGCCAGTACCCGTTCGTAATTCTCTTCGGAAAGGGCGTTGGCAAGTTCCACTGCGAAAGCGCGCAACAAAATATCTTGTGCGCGTAACGATTCGGGTTTGTCTTCGTAATCGATCATAAAGCTGCGCGCGCCGTCCATGGCCTGGACATATTGCTTGTCCCAGTACAGCCAGGCGATGGTACGCAAGCGGGCGGAGACGGCTTCGGGGGCGGAGGGATAATCAGCAGTGATATGCTGATAGAATATACCCGGAATCCTGGGATTGGGGCGGTCAAAAATAGCCAGCAGTTCATCCAGATCTGGGTTGCCTTCATTGATGCCGTTTTCTCCCAGTAAAAGGAGCGCGCGCGGTGCTTCCGGACTTGTTGGAAAAGCCCGGACAAGTTCTTCCAAAGCCTTACCGGCCGAAAGAGGGCGTTGGGTCTGGTAATAAAGCTCGCCGATACGCATTAATACACCTGGAGAGGTGGAGTCGGAAGGATGAAGGTTATACTGTTTCCAATAGGTTTCTAAAGCATCGTCATACTTGCCCTGACGCATTTGCACATCAGCTGAAATAGGAAGATATTGCTCATCTTCAAGGTAAATGCGCGGCCAGCGCCGGTCAACGAACTCAATGAGGGTCAATGCCCGATCGTAGTGCCCCTGCCTGTACAGAGAGTGCACCTGCAGCAGACCGGCGTCCTTGGCATTTTTGCTGTCGGGGTATTCTTCGAGAACCTGTGTGAAAGCAATGGACGCGTCAGCGTAATCCTGACGGCGCAGATATTCCTTCCCCAAATTGAGCAGTGAACTGGGAACCTGAGGGTTGCCGTGATACTTACGGCGCATCAGATAAACGTAACCTTTCGCATCCTCAATATTGCCCACGCCGATATTGACTGAGGCCAGTGTGCTCAACGCCTCAGGAACGCGGTAAGAATCAAGGTTGAAATTCATCGCCGCGTTGGCTGCATCAATGATTTCTTCGGCATGTTCTCCAAAGTTCGGATGATATTTTTCATACAGCGCTTTCATATAGTTGTAGAGCACATCTTCCCGCTCATCGGACGGAAGATCCGCCTGCTTCAGCGTTTCCAGATCCGGTAAGGCTCCGGCGTAGTCACCACGCTCCATTTTTGCGCTGACATCCTTTAACAGTGTCGGAATATCAGGCGGCGGAGGCACCGGGTTACCCTGCTCGTCGACATACATAGGCGCAGGCTGAGTGGCGGGCGAGTTTTCTGCCTCCTGCTTCTGAGTCTTCGTGTCGGAAAGAGAACCGGAATCCGATGGTACCGGACTTTCCGGTGAAGTTTTTGAAAGCTCTGCCTCATTAAGGGGGGAAACAGGCTGTCTCGCCGTATCAATTCCGGCCCCTCCTGAAGCAGACGGCTGCTGCGGCATGGGTTCCGGCATAGAAGAAGCTTCCGCATTTGCGGTGGAAGAAGAAATCGGAGCAATACTTTTCTCAGAGGAAGGAACGGATACAGTGATGTTCAGATTTCCCTGTTCACCCCCATGGCCGGCTATCGCTCCAGAGGTCGTGGCGGGCTGATCCTGCCATGTTTCCGGACCGCCCATATTCATGCGGGCGCTGACCAGGGGTTCTCCCGCTGCGCTCACAGTATGAGAAAGTTCGTGCCCCGTGTTTGTCGAAGAAGGCGGAGGCGGTGGGGAAGCCTGCGGGGTGTTGGGAACTTGGGGAGGGGCAACGGGAGTTCCCGGAGTGGTGCCTGGGGCAGCCGATACTCCGGACGCGGTGGGAGCGGGGCCGGTTTGCCCGGGATCAGCGCAGTGGTAACAATAATGTCGACGTCTTTCGCCTGTGCAGCGAAGAGTTCC
>CAJTSU010000245.1 GCA_910579055.1 uncultured Mailhella sp.
GGTTGACCCCCTCTCTGAAAATGTGCCGCGATGGGAAAATCCGCAGACGTCCAGTTGAATAGTACAGGGGAAGCAAGAATTGCATTCTTCTCCGGACATGGTTTGCCGTAGCAGTCACTCTTGAGTTTTCTTTCTGCTCAATGGTATTTTTTATAAGATATTTCAATATATTATAATTTGGTATAACTTTCAAGCAAAGGCCAGGGTCCAGTAAGCCGCTGTCATGGCGATCATGCTCAGGGCGCGCAGGCCCTGATTGATGATGATAAGCTTTATGGCCAGCCCTGTGGGGTAATACGCCGTGTAAGAGGGTAGTTGATGACGTAGCCCGCGCATGGGGGTGGACAACACGTTGCCGACCAGCAGCGCTAAAACCACTTCCGGCGTACCCAGGCCTCCGCCATGCAGCAACGAGCCGGCGGCGGCCACAGCGGCGCCCAGTTCGGCGGCCATGTACAGCACAATGACTCCCAGCGCCTCAGGTTGCAGAAAACCGAGAAAACCGGCGTGGTTTGCCAGCCATGTTTCTGCGGCCTCGAACAATCCCGCGCGCTGAAGGAAGAACATCAGGATATAGATTGGAATGGCGATGTAAAGCAGGCGGGGCAGGCGGCGGCGGAAGCGTTTCAGTGCGGAGTCCAGTCCTTTGCGCCAGAAGGCAGGCGAGAGCGGAGAACAGGATCCGGGAGGATGACAACCGGGGTCGGATGCTGCTCCCCTTGCCGGAGGCAGAGGCGGAAGCAACAGCCTGCCCAGTCCCACGGTGAGCAGGGTACGCGTCACGGCAGCCAGCAGGGTCAGCCCCGTGTAGATGACGGCAGGCAAACCCAGCACCGGCCAGGTAAGAAAAAAGATGGACGGCGTATGCGTCAGCCATGAAGGCAGACTGTTGAACAGGTTGGACAATACGACCTCCCGTTCGGACACGTTGTTCTGCGCGTAAGCGTCGCCCAGCAATGCGTTGGCCGAAGCGGGAGAAAAGAAGGCCAGCGCAAAGGCGGCCGCAGGGGCATCGCCCAATCCTGCCCGGCGGAGCAGGGGGCCGGCGAGTCTGGCCAGATGGCGTGTCCACTGCATGCCTTCAATAAAAGATGCGGCAAAAAGCCCGGCAACCAGCCCAATGAGCACCCGGCTCATGGGCTCCAGTAACGAGACTGCGAGTTCAGTCCATACGCTGTCCATGAGGTCAGTTCTCCAACAGGTCATGACGGCTGGCGCGAGCGATGACTGCTGCGTCCACACGGGCGGCCCCTGCCAGGATCAGGGCTTCCGCTCCTTTGCGCAGGCTGGTTCCCGTGGTGGAGGTGTCGTCCACCAGCAGCAGACGCAGCCCTTTGGCTTGAGAAGAGGCTGCAAAGACGTTGTCAAGGTTGGCCAGTCTGGCCTTGCGGGACAAAGAGGTTTGCGGCGGGGTATTGCGGGTTTTGAGCAGCAGGGAATCCCGAATGGGCACGTTCCGGCGGCGCGCCGTGAGGCGCGCGATTTCCCGGCATTGGTTGAAGCCGCGTACGCGCAGTCGATCCGGGTGCAGAGGCATGGGGACAATGGCGTCCACTTCGGGAAGATCCCGGCAGATATCAGCAAGGATAGAGGCCAGCAGAGCAAGGCAGGCGCTGTCCGCTGAAAACTTGGCCCGGTGCAGGGCTTCGCGCAGGGCCCCCTCAAAGACGCCATGAAAGCGGAAGTTCGTCCAGAGCGGCGGCTCGCTCAGGCATTTGCCGCAGGGGGTATTCGGAGATCGGGCGTCAGCCGCAAGTTCGCCGCAGTGCGGGCAGTACCCGGCAAGGCGGCGGGACATGGAATGACGGCACACCGGACATGCGGCCCGCATCGGGTCAGAGCCGTCCTCGACGGAGCCGGAGGCAAAGCCGTCCGCAAAGACGCCGTGGCAGATCGGGCAACGGCGTTCAAAGATGTGCAGGGTATTCTGCAATTTGGCGGGAAGGTTCACAAATCCGCCCGCAAACATGCTCAGAAGTTCGCGGGGTCCTTGCGCTATACGACGGGAGAAAACATTCATGCCATAATCAGGACAAATTGATCAGCGAACGAGCATATTCCCGCACCCGGGCCTGTGCTTCTGCGTCGCGGGATAATGCGTCCGGAGCGTCCAGACCGTACAGCGTCAGCGGATCGACAAGTTCCAGCCCCAGAGCGGAAGCAACATAGCGCAACGTCAGCAGCGCCCCTTCAAACAGCCTGGCGCCCTGCCTGCGTGCGGCCGGCAGCACAACGGCGAGCTTCGCGTCACGTCCGGGTTTTTCCTGCGGAGGCAGATGCCAGCTGTATTGGCTGCGGTCGAGCAGCGCCTTAAGCCGGGCGGGCAGATGGTAAAAATGAATGGGCGAGACAATGACATTGACGGGTAGGCCCGGGTTTGGCGAGCAGAGCGCGGAAAGCAGCAGGTTCACCTCATCCTGCCCTTCCATGGAGCATCTACCGGGATGGGAGGCACAGAAGTCGCATGCGATGCAGGGCCGGATGATGAAGTCGGACAAGCTGCGAACGACAAACGGAACATTGGGGCGCTGCGCGGTGAATTCTTCACCGATGAGCCGCGCCGCTTCATTGCTGTTGCCGTCTTTGCGCGGACTGCATGACAGAACCAGTGTATGCTGAGTGCGTTGAATGCAGTTGTTCATATGCTGCAGAAGGGGTTGTGCGCCGCTTCCTCGCCCACCGTGGTAACGGGGCCGTGCCCGGGATAGACTACGGTGTCGGGCGGCAGAGTGTAGATGCGCTCGCGCAGGGAACGGCACAGGGTGTCCGCGTCACCGCCGGGGAAGTCGGAGCGCCCGACGGAACGGTAAAACAGTACGTCGCCCGCAAGCAGCGCCTTCTCCCGGGGAATATGATAGCACAGGCTTCCGGCAGAATGCCCCGGCGCATGGATAACTTCGCACTCGATTCCTCCCCAGGCATACCGGCCGGGGGCAAGAATTTCGGCCTTGAAGGCGGGGACTTCAGGCAGGCCGAACAGCATGCCGCGTGAAAGCAGGGTATCTTTCATCTCCCAGTCTTCCCTGCCCACCTGAACGGGCAGACCGATGGCTTCGGACAACGCCGCGCAGCCGGAAGCATGGTCAAAATGCAAATGAGTAAGCAGGATGGCGCGCAACGTCAGCCCTTCCTGTTTCAGCGCATTCAGCACCAGGGTTGTTTCATCCGGCGGATCGGCGATAATGGCGTCCTTTCCGTTGTGCACGAGATAAGCGTTATTTTCCAGGGGGCCGTAAGTAAAGGTCAGAACAGGCATGGTCACCTCACAAGGTATGGAGCAGAATAGACCGGATACCCGTTCCCTTCAAGTGGTTAGTTATGTACGCTCTGCTGTGGCACAGTGTTGAACATATCCCTGACCGCCGGAGGCGCGAGCGTCAGCGAGC
>CAJTSU010000246.1 GCA_910579055.1 uncultured Mailhella sp.
GAGGTCTCAAACCACAAAGGAATTTTTGATAAAACATTTCGGAGCAGCAGCCGTCAGGCGCAAGCCTGGCGCGGCGCAGCCGGGGTTACTCGCCGGAACCACGCTTTCGGCAAGGCCGTCTTAACATGGCATGCGAAGCATTCAATTATAGCACCATGTTGATACCGCTGTGCGGGATGTGTATTTTGATCCGGCACAGGTGGTGGTATTTATTACCGCTGGGCTGCTGACTTTGTCAGCAGCCCCGAAAATTGCGGCCAGCTCGCTTGCGCCTCCGGCGGTCAGGGATGGCTTCAACGCTATTCTGGAAAAGAGCCTGGAGCAAAACATTGAAAAGCAGCGGAAAAATCAAACCACCCCGGCCCTGAAGCAAATTCGGGCATGTCTGCAAGCTCGATCCCCTGCAAGGCACTTGTCAGCCCAAACAGCTCCGTCTATACTGCGCAAAATGACGCTGCCAGCCCCCCCCTTTCTTTCCGCCCTTCTTCTTGCCGAAGAGGAATCCCAAGCCGCCGTGGACCGGAGAAGCCTGCGCGGAGCGGGCATCCGGCACATCCGGGTTGTCACTTCCGGCTGTGAGGTGGCCCGCTTTTTTGCCGCCAACATTCCCAATCTGGAAGAAGTCATCGTGTGCCCGCCGCGCCTGGCGGATATGGACGCCCTCCGCTTCGCCGCCCTGATCCGCTCGCACCCCCTGCTGCCGCATGTCCCCCTTGTCGCTCTGACCTCGAACTCCTCCAACCGTGAGGCTCTGGAGCTGGCCGGGTTCAATGCCGTTCTTCAGCGGCCGTTCAACAGTCAGGAACTGCTGAAGACGCTGCGCGAAGCCGCCCGCCGAAGCCGAAAGGCCCATGCCGCTCTGGCCGCATGGCTCAGAACTCTGGACAAACTGCCCGACCACACGGAGTTTGACGAACTGCTGGAAGCCTGTACTCCCCTTGAACGCGGCGCGCTCACGGCGTCGGAGGCATGCCGCCGCGGCATGATCCTGCTGCGCGAGCACAGGTGGGACGACGCCCTGCCTCTGCTGCAGAAAGCGGCTGTGGACATTGAAACCAGCGGCGACGCCAATGCCGCGCTGTCCGCCCTGTACAGGGCGAAGGGAGAACACGCGAAGGCGGCGCAGTCCCTGAAGGAATCCCTGCGGGGCTATGTTGATGCGCAAGCCTGGGGCAAGGTCAGTCAGGTGGCGAACTGCCTGTTCCGGGAAGCTTCGGGAGAAGGACACCCCCTTTTAGGTGAAATAGAACGAGCAATCAGGCAGGGCAAAATTTTTGTCGCTCAGGAACTTATGGATATTCTTCAACCTGATGCCGACCAGTCCTCCACCTGCGCGGCACAGGAAGAAATACTGAACGCGCTGAATCGGGGCTTGAGCGCTCTGTCACCCGCACAGGCCGCTGACGCACGGGAAACTCTGGAACTGGCTCTGCTGCAAAACGGGAAAAAACAACTCGCCCATGCTCTGGGTGCCCCTTCCTCCACCGCAGCTTCCTATGTGTCCACAAATTCCGGGGAAATCAAAGCTTCCCGCTCTTCCATTAACGAGAGCGCAACACAAACGTCCCCATCCTCTGCCCCGACGTCAGCCTCCTCAGATATTTCATCTGGCGCCGCGCCGTGCCCCTCATCCGCTCCATCGCCGGGAAGCTGTGCAAGTTTTTCATCACCCGACGGCTTTATCGGAAGCTCTGCATCAGTCTCCACAGCCCTCCCGGAGAACATTCCGCGGAACGAGGACACGGACGCCGTCATCCCGCCGATAAACGATCCCGCGCCCTTGGCCCCATCCCGCCTGCCTTCCTTGTTGGGAGAAGTCATGACGGTCATTCGTGGAACCCTGAGACTTTACAAGGCCAGCAAATAAGGAGTCCCTTGTGCACATTTCCGCCTTTGAACTGCTGGTTGGGGTTTCCCGCGCGCTGGATCTGGTCAAACCGCAGCTGGCCGGGCACCATCTCGGTGTGGCCTGGATTGCCGATGCCCTGAGCCACAGCCTGTCTCTGCCCCAGACGCTTCGCTGGCAAGTCTTCGTTGCCGCCATGCTGCACGATGTCGGCACGATTCCACTCAAAGTCAATGCTGATGATTTGCTGTTTGAACGCAAAACATGGCTGCATGCCCAGGCAGGCTGGGCACTTCTTTCTCGTTGCGCCGGCCTTGCCCCCATGGCGTCGCTGGTTCTCTTTCACCACACCCCGTGGCGTCAACTGCTCAATTATGATGAAGCTGTGTTTCCCGCAAATATCATACATCTGGCCGATCGGATGGAACTGCTTTTGCGCGCCGGAAAGCTGTCCGCGTTCAGCATGGAACGCCGATTTGCCGGCGACGCGGGCAAACAGTTCCGCCTCAGCTACGTGGAAGCGTTGCATGCCGCGTTTTTTTCAGAAAACAGAAGATTCCGGCTGCCTTCCGCCCGAGAAATGGAAAGCGATCTGCGGATACGTTATGCACATATGATTCTTGATCAAGATAAGCTTAACTCGTTCTGTTTTCTGTTCTCCCTGCTCACTGACTTCCTCAGCCCGTTTACCGCCACGCATACAGCCGGGGTCGCCCATACCGCCTGTATTCTGTATCGAAGACACCAGCTGAGAACGACCGGCCGGATTGACGCAGAAGAAAACCATAAGGTTTTTGTCGCAGGGCTGCTGCACGACATTGGAAAGTTAGGGGTCCCCTGCGCATTGCTGGAAAAGGAGGGGGCGCTCGATCATGACGAATTCACGCAAATAAAACGCCATGCGGAACTTAGTCTCCAACTGCTCGACAATATCCCCGGGTTTGAAGACATCCGGTTGTGGGGAGCGTTACACCATGAACGTTTGAGCGGCAAAGGCTACCCTCTCGGCCTTACAGGCGATCAGCTTTCCCTGCCCTCCCGCATTATGGCAGTGGCGGATATCTTCACGGCGCTCATGGAAGACCGGCCCTACCGAAAAGGCATGCCCCTTGCCAAAGCCTTTGATATTCTCCAAACCATGAAAGATAACGACCATCTGGACGGCAATATACTTGCCACGCTGCGGGGAGAGGCTGAACGGATCAACAAGGTACGCATCGCCGCGCAGCGCCGTGCCCGGCGGCGCTTCGATGAACTGTACCGGATTTGCTCCGAACCTGCTGAAAACAATAGTTATGCCATGTTTCCGAACAGCTCCCGGAAAAGCGGATTTTTTCAGGCGTAACGTGCCGTTGTTCCGGCCCGCAGGTTTTACGCCTGAAGCCGCAGCTATGCTTTGCCGGCCATGCCCCCCGGCAAAGCTTGCCGCATTCCCGTGAAACTCCGCTGTTTTTCATGAGTTTTCA
>CAJTSU010000247.1 GCA_910579055.1 uncultured Mailhella sp.
GAATTGCGAAATCAGGATACATCCAATTCACTGAAATAATTCAGTAAGCAAAACTTTCAAATTTATGGCAGGGCGTTGCGGCAGATCGGCTGTGACGCCTTGCCGTTTTTATCTGCGCCCCAAAATTGCTTGCCACAAAAATTTTTTCTGAAAATTTCACTTTTTCATGCACCTCTATCGAACTGTATCGGACTGCATCGAACCGCATCGTACCTCATCAACAATATGGATTAATTGAATAAATGTGCTATAGCACTCCGTAAAGACCATTACGATACGGAGGTAATGCTATGGCAACTCAAATACCCGCCACAGGTTTTCTCAGGCTTCACCAGATTCTGGAATTTTTCCCCATAAGCAAGAGCGCATGGTGGAAAGGCTGCTCCACAGGCCGCTATCCAAAGCCACTGAAGCTTGGCCCGCGCACGACCGTCTGGCGCGCTGAGGACATCAAGGCGTTCATTGAAAACGCCGGTAAGGAAGGAGAAGGCCATGAATGATCTTCTCCACACTTTCCATGATGTGCTTGGTCAGCATGGCCTTGTTCCTGAAGAAATTTTTGCTGACGGCAATCTTCACCGCTGCCCCACAGACGGTAAACCCCGCAAGCTGAACGGCGCGTATATCGCCCATCTGGACAAACCGGCCACTCTCTGGTGGTGCAACTGGGAAACTGATGACCAGGGCACGTTCTGCGCCGAAGAAAAGCAGACGCTTTCCGCGTCTGAACTTTCGGCGTGGCAGGAGCGCCAACAGTCCATACAGCGGCAACGCGAAGCGGAGTGCGCCAAACGCCATGCGGAAGCTGCCCAGCAGGCCAGGCAGGAATGGAATGTGGCAAGAACGTGCGACGCCAGCCATCCCTACTTGCGGCGCAAGGGCATTCCAGTTTTGGAAGGCATACGGCAGGCACGGGACGGTACTCTGCTTATCCCGGTTTTGGATGTCACAAACAATCTGCAAAGCCTGCAACGCATCTACCCTGATGGGAGCAAGCGTTTCCTCGTTGGCGGCAAGGTCTCAGACGGCAGGTTCATCATTCCGGGTCAGCCGGAAAAGCCCATTGCCGTTTGCGAAGGCTTTGCCACTGGCGCAAGCATCCATCTTGCCACTGGCTGGACTGTCCATGTGGCCTTTTCCGCAAGTAACCTTGCACCAGTTGCCAAGAGCGCAAAAGAACAGTTTCCAGACAGCTCAATCATCATTTGCGGCGACAATGACGAAGCTGGGCGCAAGAAAGGCGAGGAAGCGGCCAGAGTTGCAAATACACAGCTTGTGCTTCCCCAATTTATCAGCGGGAACGGCACTGATTTCAACGACCTTCATCAGAGTGAAGGCATTGAGGTAGTCCGCTCACAACTTGAATCAGCCCTGACCAGGCAGCATGGTCTTGTCGCTCTGGACATGAGCGAGTTCCTGTCCATGCAGATACCCGACCGGGGTTACCTTCTATCGCCCATTCTGCCGGTTCAGGGAATAGGCATCCTCTATGCTCCGCGAGGCGTGGGCAAGACCTTTGCCGCCCTCAGCGTGGCTGTGGCCGTCGCCTCCGGCGGCGCGATTTTCAACTGGCGCGCGCCCATGCCCAAAAAAACGCTCTATGTGGACGGGGAAATGCCGGCCACTTCCATGCAAAGCCGTTTGTCCTCCCTTGTGGGGGGTATGTCCATCCCGCCGCAGGCGCTGAAAAACCTTTCACTCATAACGCCGGACTTGCAGCCGTGCGCCATGCCGGATTTGTCCACGCCCAATGGGCAGGCCATGATTGAACCTCTCCTGAAAGGCGTGGACATGGTTGTACTGGACAATATCGCCACACTCTGCCGCACGGGCAAGGAAAACGAATCGCAGTCCTGGCAGGCCATGCAGGCGTGGCTTCTGGATCTGCGCCGCAGGGGCATCACCGTTCTCCTGATTCACCATGCCGGAAAGTCCGGCGACCAGCGTGGCACCAGCGCCAAAGAGGACATTATGGATACGGTCATCAGCCTCCGCAGGCCCAGGGAATACGCAATGGCCGAAGGCGCGCGGTTTGAGGTTCACCTGACCAAGGCCAGAGGCATTCTCGGCGATGACGCCAAGCCGTTTGAGGCCAACCTGATTACCGAGGGCAACGCCCTGCACTGGCAGGTTCGAGAAATTGAGGACGTGGAGCTGGAGGAGCTGAAAAGGCTGCTTGGCGAAGGCTACAGCATTCGCGACTGCGCCGAGGAAATGGGCAAATCGAAATCGGCTGTCCACAGACTGAAAAGAAAATTGGAAGGTCTTGATTGAGCCTATTTTCAGGTGTCCCGCTGTACCGGTGCTTAAGCGGCGGTACAGCGGGACACCTGTTTCCTACAGGATAAGGAAGTTTCATCATGTCCACACTCGTCCTGCATATGAGCAAGTTCAAAAAGGACGCCATTCGCGGCATCCAGTCGCACAATCGACGCGAGCGCGAGAGTCATTCCAACCCCGACATTGATTATAGTCGGAGCGTGGGAAACTATGATCTGCATGAATCCGCCTCAGACAACTACGCGCAGGCCATCCAGAATCGCATTGACGACCTGCTCATGGTCAAGGCTGTCCGCAAGGATGCCGTGCATATGTGCGGTCTGATTGTCAGTTCGGATAAATCGTTCTTTACACGCATCGGCAAAGACGAAACCAGACGCTTTTTTGAGGAAGTCGCAGCCTATCTCACAGATTTTGTCGGCAAGGAAAACGTCATCTCGGCAATGGTGCATATGGATGAAAAGACGCCGCACATGCACTTCCTTCATGTGCCAGTAACTCAGGATGGACGGCTCAGCGCCAACAGCATTTATACCCGCGCCAGTCTGAAAAAACTGCAAACCGACTTGCCCATCTATCTGCAAAGCCGTGGTTTCGACATTCAGCGCGGCGTCGAGCAGAAGCCGGGGGCAGCGAAAAAGCATCTGGATACGCGAGAGTTCAAGCAGCAACAGGAAGCTCTCGCCGGTTTGCGGAGCGAGGCTGATGCCGTAGCGCATGAAGCCTTGCTACTCATCGGAGAAATAGCTGAAAGGCGGAAGCAGGAGGAAGTCTTGCAGGAACGCCTGCAATCCATGGAACAGCAGGCCCGCGAGGCGGAAGCCATTTTATCGGACATGCCGAAACTCCCGCAGGCGTCCTTGCTCAATTACAAATCTGTGCTGAAACAGGCACAGACGATCATGGAGCAGCAGCAAAAATCCCTTGCCGAAAAAAGCATGATCGCTGCCGCAAGAGACAAATTGCAGGCCGAAAACAAGACGCTGGAAAAGCGGCTGCAAGAGCTTTCAAGACAATATT
>CAJTSU010000248.1 GCA_910579055.1 uncultured Mailhella sp.
CGCAAATTTATGGGGGTGGATGATGAAGCGTCTCTCTCTCTCTCTCTCTCTCTCTGTCCCTCACATGTTGCCATAAATAATGCTAATAAAATAAATAAAAACAAGTAGTTATCTTCATCATTTTTATCCCGAAAATCCATTTTGGATAATGAATGGATAACCATCTTTCCTTTTAAGTTTTTCGTCGTTATCATGCCTCCATGAGCGACGTAACCGATAGAAAATACATAAAAACCAAGTTCGAGGGCGTTTTCTACCGCCTGTCTTCCAAGAAGCGCAACCCCAAGACGGGAGAGCCGGATCGCATCTATTGTTTCTGCTATACCGATGCCCAGGGCAAAGGTCATTGGAAGACGGTCGGCAGGCACAGCGAAGGCGTTCGGCCTCCAATGGTCAAAAGCGAGCGGGCAAAATTCATTGCCGAGATCGCCGTCACAGGCGTAAACCCGACTGCCCGCGACAAAGTGACAATCGGGCAGCTCGTGGACGCCTACCTTGAATGGGGCAGAAGCGAAGGGAAATATGTTGACCAGCACTACAGTCAGTACAGCGCCCACCTCAAGGCCAAGATTCACGATCTGCCGGTTTCCGATCTGAGTTCGGGGCTGCTCTCCAATCTCAAGGCTGAACTGCTCGCCACGCCCACCGGAAATACGAAGCTCAAAAAAGTTGCGGGACAGCCCAACGTCAAAACGCGGAAGCGGAAAACGCTGGCCGGGCAAACTGTAAACAACATTTTCAGCTTCATGCGTTCGGCTATAAACCGTGCCATCGCCACCGGCGCATGGAGCGGCGTCAACCCGCTGTCCACGAAGGGTGGAACATGGAAAATGGTCAAGGCCAACAATGAAAGATTGCGCTTCCTGACCAGAGAGGAAGCCAGGGCGCTTCTTGAAGATTTGGAACTCCGGCATCCGCAGTTGCATGACATGGCCTTGCTCTCGTTGCGAACCGGCCTCCGGCCCACGGAGATTTTCAAACTTCGCGGTCAGGACGTGGATGCCAACGCCTGCGGCCTTTATATCATTCAGAAGGGAGGCAAACGGGTTTTCGTCCGTGTGCCGGAATATCTGATCCAGATGCTCCAGGCGTACAAACGCAAGCCAGCGGAACCCATTTTTCAGCAACCTCGCAAGCGGACAGCTTTTGATAAAACGCCCGCCTGCTTCCAGACCGCTGTCAGAAAGCTCAATCTGGCCCCGGAAGACGGCGACAGCCTGTACGCCGTGACCCTGCACACCATGCGGCATACCTTCGCATCCTGGCTGGCGCAGTCCGGCAGGGTCACACTCATGGAGCTGCAAAAGCTCATGCGTCACAAGAATATCACCATGACTATGAGATACGCTCACCTCTTCCCAGGGCAGGAAAACGAAAAGCTCTCGATTATCGGAGATATGCTTGCCTGAAATCGTCATATACCAGAGTACCCGGAAGTTTTGATTCTTTTGGAAATGATGTAGTTTTCGACTACTGCCCGTTCATAGAGGATGCGTCTGCCGAATGTGGTGTACGCCGGGCCGATGCCTTCCGAGCGCCATTCGGCCAGCATTTTTCTGTGAATGCCGAACTCGTGTTCGATATCCTTTGGAGAAAGCAGCTTTTTCCCTTGTGGAGCTACATCATCAGCCTTTCTCTCTTCTTCCACCGCCCGTACAGCTTTCATAAGCAGGGGAAGCAATTCTTCGGGAGTGGTGACGATGACAGTGTGTTTTTCTGTGAGCATATATCAGGCTCCGGTACAATCAGGTAATGAATCAGCTGACAGCCCGTAATATTTTGCGACAAGTTCATTCATGCTGTGACAATCATTTTGCTCCAGCATTTTTTCCCTGTGGCGAAGGACGCCACTATAACTTATGCAAAGGGATTCGGCAATTTCACTACTCGTTTTTCCATCCAGAACAAGCTCAAAAACATCACTTCCACGAGGGGTAAGGATAAGTTGAGATAGATTTATTTTCGTTTCAGATAGGATTGCCCGCATAAGTTCGATGCTTCCATTCACGTTATACTGCTTTCTGATAGTTGCCTGATGCCTGTAAACCGTTGCGCGTTGAATGGATAACATGCGGGCAATCTCTTTTGGGACGCTTGCCCATCACCATCAGCATGACAATTTGCCTCTGTCGTCTTGAAAGTCCTTGCATGGCTACAACCCTCCGGGAAATCGGTTTTCGAACATAAGCTGTAGCATGTGGGATTTTCGGGCGGCAGTGGTAGGATTATGCAAGTTGCAGAATGATCCCTCCCTCGTTCTCCTGTTGAAATGCCTGGTTTGAAGAATACCCTCCGCTTTTTGTGGATAATGTACCGTTTTCGGGTAGGCGGTGAAAAGCGCCGCGATGGCTTCAACCTGCCTGAAAAGCACTCATTTTTCAGAACACGGCTACGCTGATGCTCCATGCGCCCGGCACAAGCAGCGCCCCCGCCGCAAGCGCATGTTTGCGCCATGAGCTGTCGTTGTCGCCAAAGGTTTTTGCCGCGCGAATCCCTTTCATCACGCACACGCTCATACAGAGGAGGCCCATCAGGATGCCTACCGGCATCCGCATCAGGAGGCCAGACGGCTGTGTGTGTCCGGAACCGATGGAGTAGCCCGCCCACATGGACAGGCTTCCATACAAAAGCAGCAGGCAAAACGTGAACAGCGCCCATGTAAACCAGGGCTGCACCAACTCTTTCAGGGAAATGACGTTTGTCTGTTCCCCCGCTTTTTTCAGCTTCGTCTTTTGCGGCGCAGCGGCATTTTTCCGCGCGGCCTCTGACCATTCCGCGAGGATTTCTTCTGTGGCCGTGCGGATTTTTTGCGGCAATTCCTCATAGTAGGCGCGCTGATATTCCAATGCCGCGATGATGCTCCACAGGGCGTCATTCGGCCCGATTTTCAGGACATCCTGTATCCGTTGCAGGCGCTCTTTTTCCGACTGTTCCAGTTCACGGCCAAGCAGTTTTTCCAGACGAACGAATGCTTCCTCTTCCATGTCAGTTCTCCTTTTTGATCGCCTTGCCGAACATCTCCGCGCAGGCGATTTTCCAGCGCCGCAATTCCGCTCTGTCCCCGATGGGCAATTCGGCAAGAGCTTTTTTGATGGACATCCTGCCGGAATACAGCTTGTCGGCCACCCGATCCCCAAGGTCGGGAAAATCCAGAGTCTGGCCTTTTCGCTCAATAATTTCTCTCGACTTTGACGTGTTGTACCGCTCGAATTTTTCCGGCGCTCCGAAGTAGAGATTTCGGCAGACGTGAACCGGAGTGTCGGGAAAGACATTCAGAAAACCCCGCAGCAATT
>CAJTSU010000249.1 GCA_910579055.1 uncultured Mailhella sp.
CCATGCCTTGTGGATAAAACTTTTTGACCAAAATTTCAAAAATTGATTTCCGTGACATGTGGCTCTGTTGTAGAACCGTGTTGATGGCGTTGCGCGGGACGTGTATTTTTGTCACGGCACGGGCGGCAACATGCGTTGCCGCAAAGCAGCCCGTGTTCCACACGGGCGAAAGGCGGCTATCCGCAGCTGGCTCGCTACGCTCGCGCCTCCGGCGGTCAAGGATAGTTTCTACACTATTCTGGAACAGAGCCTTCTACAACAAAGCATCACACGTTGCTTGTATATCCCGTCCCCCGATGTCAAGGGAAAAATCAAAACGTGAACGAGTGCTGTTATCTATTCGGTATCTTTGGATATTCCCCGCGCTATGATGCAGGCGGTGTGACAGCCGCCTCCTGCCGAATACCCCTTGCCCAAATATTCTGGATAATCCGCGTTGTCTTGAAAGCCGCCATGGCCTGTGTCACTGTGTCTTGTTCTGTTCCGCAGGTGGCGGAGCGGGATGACTTTGAATTTTTAGCGCCTTTGATTCCCACTTGTATAGCTTTGGCCGGCACGGTATACCCGCCGCATGAAGTTACTTGATCAAAAAGAAGCGCAAGATTGCGCCCATGCGTTGCTGACGTGGTTTGGAGAGGCCATGCGGCCTCTGCCCTGGCGAAAAAACTACCGCCCTTATGAAGTCTGGATTTCTGAAGTCATGCTCCAGCAAACCCAGATGGAACGGGGCGTACGTTATTTCCAACGCTGGATGGAACGTTTTCCCGATGTTGCGGCTGTTGCGGCAGCTCCAGAGGAAGATATACTCCAGGCGTGGGAAGGTCTGGGGTATTACCGTCGCGCCAGATTTGTGCAGGCGGCCGCAAAAGTCATGATGGAACGTCATAACGGTAACGTCCCGGATAGTGAAAAAGCGCTGGCGGCCCTGCCCGGACTGGGATCGTATACGGTGGCGGCCATCCTTTCCATTGCCTTCAATCAGGATGTGCTGTGTGTGGATGCTAACGTAGAACGCGTCTTCTCCCGTCTGCTGGATCTGGACGAAGCCCCCCGACGAAAAAAGGCAGCCCGCATCATAGCGGAACAGGCCATGCGGGTATTGCCGCGCGGTAACGCAAGGCTTTACAACCAGGCTCTTATGGAATTGGGTGCCTTGGTGTGCGGCAAAGCGCCACGCTGCACCGAATGTCCTGTACTGCAATTTTGCGAAAGCCGACGGCGCGGGGTCGAGCGTGAACGCCCGGTGCCTGAAGAAAAAGCTGCGACTGTGGATGTGCGGGGAGCTTATGGTGTGCTGGTCAGAAACAATCGCGTTTTTCTCGCAAAAAGGCCGAAACATGGACTGTGGGGCGGATTATGGGAGTTTCCCGGAGCGGTATGCGCAACAGGGGAATCCCCTGAACTTGCCGTAAAGCGCGTATTCCGTGACAATTTTAAAGTCCATGTGAACATTGTTACGCCCTTGGGGACTGTGCGCCATAGTTATACAAACCATAAACTGGAAGCTGCGTTTTTTCGGGTGGAATGCACGGCAGAAGAATGGGAATACCTTCTCGCCCACGGGGAAGGAACAGCGTTGTTGCCGGCTGATATCAGCAATGTGGCCATGCCTGCTCACCATCGTAAACTCGCGGCCCGCTATTTTGAAAAAAAGGGCAGGGGAGCGACCGAACAGCACAGTCTGATCACAGGCTGCTAAACACAAGAAAAAGCACAATGACAAGGAGACTTGACTATGCATAAGCAGGTATTCTGGATTGAAGGGGACGGAATTGGCCCGGAAATTTGGCGGGCCACCCGCCCGGTCCTGGATGCCGCCATGGCGCGCGTGCAGGCGGAAGAGCTGGAATGGACGGAATTGCTCGCCGGGGAAAAAGCTCTGGCTTCCACGGGTGAACTTTTGCCGCAGGCAACACTGGAAGCGCTCGGACAAGCGAAGGTTGCTATCAAGGGGCCACTGGGTACCCCGGTGGGGGGAGGTTTCCGTAGCCTGAACGTGACTCTGCGTCAAACCTTTGACCTGTATGCCTGTATACGCCCGGTGCGCTGGTTTGAAGGCACTGCCTCCCCCGTACTGCATCCCGAAAAGGTGAATATGGTTATCTTCCGAGAAAACACAGAGGATGTATACGCAGGCATTGAATATGCAGCAGGATCGCCCGAAGCAATCAAACTGGGGAATTTCCTCCGTTCTGAGTTCGACGCAAAGGTTGCCCGGGAGGCGGCCATCGGCATCAAACCCATGACGGAAAAAGGCTCCAAGCGACTTGTGCGGAGCGCCATCCGCTATGCGCTTGCGCACGGTTTGCCCAGCGTTACCCTGGTGCACAAGGGGAATATCATGAAGTTTACAGAAGGCGGATTCCGTACCTGGGGCTATGAAGTTGCCCGCGAATTCGGCGACGCCGTAATCACGGAAAAGGAAGCTACGCCCGAAAACAGCGAGGGAAAGGTGATCATCCGGGATCGCATAGCAGACGCCATGTTTCAAGAAGCGTTGCTCCATCCGGAGCAGCACAGCGTGCTGGCCGCGCCCAATCTGAACGGTGACTACCTTTCCGACGCGCTGGCGGCGCAGGTGGGAGGTTTGGGCATGGCCCCCGGCGTGAATATGTCAGACTCCCTGGCGATTTTTGAAGCAACACACGGCACGGCTCCCACTGCGGCGGGCAAGGATATCGCCAACCCGTGCAGCCTGCTGCTTTCCGGCGCGATGATGCTGGCTCACATGGGTTTTTCCGACGCTGCACGCATCGTTGAAAACGCGGTAAAAGCCGTGATCGCGGACAAGACTGTGACTCCGGATCTGGCTGTTGGCATGACCGGAGCGCGTGCAGTTTCCTGTTCAGAATTTGGACGTTTGCTGGCAGCGAAAATTTAAATTTGTGGAAGGCTGATTTTTTGCTTGCCAAGCCCAATGAGTTGGGTTAATAAATAGCTTCCTGCGGAGAGGTTTCCGAGTTGGTCTAAGGAGCACGATTGGAAATCGTGTGTACTCAAAAGGTACCAAGAGTTCGAATCTCTTCCTCTCCGCCAGATATTTCAAGGGCTTACTGTAAAAAGTAAGCCCTTTTTGTCTATCGAAAACCTCCCGCTAGGCGGGAGGTTCTAAAAAGCTTATAGCTTTGGACCAGTTAGTAAAACTCCTTTTGATTTGTTAGCATTGACCCGCAGTCTGGCAACTGCGGCCCCTAACAAATCAAAAGGAGGTCGTTATGAACGACAACA
>CAJTSU010000250.1 GCA_910579055.1 uncultured Mailhella sp.
GGGACATGCTGGGCGACAGGGCGAACACGGTCAAGGTGAGAATCGACGCGAGGGCCGACGCCCTGCAAGCCAGGGCGGAGGCGGACGCGAAAAGAGCGGAACAGAGGGAGACGCGCAGGGCCGTCCGTTCCGCCGTCCGGGATATCCTGAAAAATTCCGATGGATTCCCTTCGCAGGAAGAACAGCGGGACGCTGCCCTGACCAGGGCGGAGGCCGTGAAAGACCCTGAGCTTCGGCAAAAGGCGCGTGCGGAAATCGAGCGGGAGCTGGACTGGCGGATGCTGCGCCGCGACGCCAGAACCATGCGGGCCATGCTGGATTTCCGCAGCGCGGCGCGGAGCGAGGGGCTTTCCCCGGAGCAGCGGTATGAACGGCTGGAGAGGGAAGACATGCCCGAAGATGTCCGCGCCGCGCTGTTCGATGAACTGGAACGCGGCGAGGAGCGCGTGCCGAATGAGGAAAACATGCGCCGCGCCATGAACCTGCTGCGCTTCATCGACGCGGCCCGCGCCGGAGGCCGTGCTCCCACGGCCGATGATATCCTTGCCGCCGGCCTGCGCGGCGGGCTGACGGACGGACAGGTGGAAGGAGCCCTGGCCTATCTGGAAAACGACGGCATGCTGTCCCTCAGCCATCTGGACGATATCTGCCTTGATCTGGGCATGGCCCCGGACGAACACGGGGAAGTCCGCGCCCCGGCCTGGCTGTATGAGGGCGTCCTGCGCGATCTGGCCCGGAACGGACAGACCGGAAGCGGCGTCATCACCGACGAGATGCTGGCGAACTCCGCCACGCGCGTCCGGCAACGGCATGACGCAAGGATTGCGGCTGGTGGGGCGCATGTGGTGAAGACGGGAACCACGGATGCCCTGTCTTCGCCCATACTTGGCCCATTCTGGCAGTCACCGCCTGTTCCCTCCCCCATGCTGGAAGGAGAAGTCCCTCCCACTGCTCCGACTTCTCTGGGCGATGCTCTGGAACACGGCCTGCAAGATTCGGTTTCCGGGCTGTGGTGGCGTGAACAACTGCCTGACATTCTGACCCAGCGGGATCTGGAAGCTCTCAGCCCTGCCGGAAGGCTTGCCTTGACCATCGGACAGACAGTCGGGAATCTTCCCACCCTGGCCTCCGGCGGCTTGCTGGGAACGCTTGGCGGCATGGCTTCTCCGCTTACTATTCCCGCCGGGGCCATGGGTCTGACTGAAGGAACACGCTCTGTACTGAAAAATGCCATACGGCAGGGTTCGCCGCAATCTCTTGAGCAGTTCGCGGAACGTATGGGAGACAATCTGACGGCGATGGGCAAGGCCATGACTGTAGGCGCGGCGACGGGACTTGCGGGCGCTGGTGCGGGAGCCGCCGTCCGAGCTGTTGGGGGCAGGGCTGTTGCGCAGGAAGCGGGGAGGCTGGCAGCCGAGGCTGTCACTATGCCCACAGTGGCCGCTGGAATGGAGGGCCGTCTACCCGATGCGCAGGATTTCGCCGACGCGGCAGCCCTGATTCTGGGCATGAAAGCTCTGGGCGGCGCGGGCAAAGCGGCGGGACGCATGCTCCAGGGCGGCAGGGATGCGCTGGAAGCCCGGTTGAAAAGCATACACGAACAAACGGGAATAGGGCCGGAACAGGTATTGTCAGACGCGGCAAAGAATCCTGCGCTTCAGGTGGAATTGGCCTCCGGCAAACAGAAAATTCCGTCATATTATGCACAGGGGAGCAAAGTTGCCCAGAGTGAATCCGGATCTTTGCCTGTTTTGGCAAAACCGGTACTCGAAAAAGCCAAAGCCGGGGAATATGTAGATACGGAAACTCTTGTGCAGTTGGCCGGGCCGCGGCCATGGGCGCAGGCCTTGTTGAACGAGCGTCTGGGAATGGGGCGCTTGAAAGAAAAACTGGCCGTCATATTTGACCGTGCGGAACGCAGGGATCTCTCGACTGATGCTTTGCCCTGGCAGTTCGTCTCCTCAAAAGAAGCTGCGCTGTTGTCAGAAAAAACCGGCTGGAAGATAGAGGGCGGTTTTACGCATACGATAGCACCTCAACAGGTATGGCATGCCGTGAAGCGACACGGAAAAGACGGCGAAAGTTTTCTGGAATATCCCAATCAGGTTCCCGTAACGCGTGATGATATTGCGATGCTGCCTGAATTGATCAGACCGGAAAATATCGTGCGGGGAGAAAAAAGCAGGTCGGGTAGCCCTGTAATCATCTATAAGAAAAGTACTCCGGACGGCTTTACCTTATACTGCGAGGAAGTACGCACAGGAAAAAAACAGCTTGCGTTCAAGACAATGTACAAAGTTAAAAAATAAAGGCCGCTGAACAGCGGCCTTACCCCCGGCGCAACGTCCGAAACGATTGGTCGAGTTGGAATCGCCCGCCCCGATGGCATCTTTATAATATATACGTCCGGAGAAAAGATCAAGCGCCGAGTGAAAAATAACGCTTTTGGGGGAAACGGGTGAACTGCGCTTCCGCCGGGGAGAAGACGGAAGAACGCTGGATTACGAGCATTTTGTGGACAGAGGTATCGTGCGCAACGACTATCTCGGCACTCTGCCTTCCACGCTCAAGAATCAGGATATACGCGTGGAATTCACCACAGCCGAAGGTGAGGCGAAGGCATACCTCATCCGAAAGTATCTTGATGCGGATATTCAGAAAGATATATGGGATATGCTGGTGGTACGAGACGGGGAGCTTAAAACGAAAATCGCCCGTATTGGTACAAAGGGACGAAACTATGCCGAGTCTCAAATCATAAGGTCAGGCAACGAGGCGTCTCGTTCTGACTCCGCCGGGGGGGCTACAGAGAGCGCCTCCACCCCACGCGGCGATAACGGTACATAAATAAGGCACTTCATCACAAAAAGCAAGCACGGCGTTGAGCAAATCCGGCAAACAGATGATGGGCCGAACCATGTGGCGCGCCCTGCCCGGGGCGCAACCGGAAATCCTTCTCGGCCTGCCGGAGAAAGAAGAGGAGCGGAACGAAACGGCACGGAAAAAAGAATAAAGAGCCGCCGCCCCCCTCGTGAACGTCCGAAACGAGACCTACGTGCTGCCCTTGCCTGGGACAAGGGGGACATAGTGTCTGGAGGATGCCCCGGCGGCTTGCCTTCAATATACACGACCGCGCCCGGCATGTCAAAACGGCATCTTTACCCGGTGCG
>CAJTSU010000251.1 GCA_910579055.1 uncultured Mailhella sp.
GGAGCAAGCTCCGGCTTCAGGCGTGAAACCTGCGCGCCAGAACATAGGATCCTGGTTGACAGATACTTTCAATCGCAAAACGCTCTAATGTAGCATGGGGGGCATTCCCCCCCCGTACCGGAACAACCCGGTTTGAACAGTTTCAATATGTCGTTAATCGCGGTTGCCGAAAAGGCGCAGCAGCATGAGGAAGAGGTTGATGAAGTCGAGGTAGAGGGAAAGCGCGCCGAGAATGGCACCGCGGCGAATGGCCACGCTGTCGTCAATGGGAGCGGTTTCGCCCATCTGGCGCAGCTTCTGCGTATCCCATGCGGTCAGACCGGTGAATACGATAACCCCGACCACGCTGATGATGAAGTCCATCTGCGTACTCTTCAGGAACAGGTTCACAATGCTGGCGAGGATAATGCCCCACAGGCCCATCATGAGAAAGCTGCCCATGCCGGAAAGGTCACGCTTGGTAATCATGCCGAACACGCTCATGCCGCCGAACATTCCGGCGGTCACCAGGAAGGCCCGTGCCACGGATGCGCCGCTGTACGCGAGCAGCACGGGGGAGAGCCAGAAGCCCATAAGCGCGGAATACAGCAGAAAGAAGCCCGTGGCCGCCCCGGCGGAGAGCTTGTGAATGGCGGCGGAGAGGTAGATGACCAGGCCGAAGATGGCTACCATGAGCAGAATGGGCATGAGGAGGCCGTTGCCGAAGAAAAGAGCCAGCAGAGCGTGGCTGCTCGCGGTAAAGTAAGCGGTAACAGCGGTGACGCCAAGGGCGGCGGTCATCCACAGGTACACCTGCTGCATGAAAATGGTCACGCTGGAGCGGGCCATGCTCATGGAGCGGGTATCGTTGTGCAAGTCTTGCATAGAGTCCTCCCGCGCGGAAATGCCGCGCTGTGCTTTTATGAAAATTGACGAAGGCGCGCCCGGCCGGGACATTCCGGCCCGCGCGGATCCGCGCCGGCCGCGGATGAGGCGGACACGCCGCATCGCATCTTGAACCGGTATAGAAAAGATAATATTGATTTTCCGCATTTGCAAGGATTTCCGTGCAAGGGCGGGGTAAAACGGCTTTGGAGAGGCCGTTTCCGGGGCATCTTGCCTCTGCGGCAAAAAAACACTAAGAAATATACTGAAACCTTATATGATAGTTGTCAGGATAAGGAAGGTACAATGCACAAGCAGCAATATTCCATCGGCGAGATGAGCCGGCTTTGCAACGTGTCGAAGAAGGCGCTTCGTTATTATGACAAGATCGGGCTGATTTCTTCTTTGCGGCATGATTACAATAATTACCGCATGTATACCCATGATGAACTGCTCATGGTGCCGGTACTCAAATATTACAAGCAAATGGGTTTTAAACTCGATGAAATGAAGGATTTTATCACCGGGCAGAACGGGAATGTCTACAGCTCTATGCGTTCGGCTTTCGAGAAGAAGATAGACGAGTTGCAAAATGCACAGAGAGAGCTGCGGCGCTGCGAGGAATCCGTGCGGGATTGGCATGACCTGCTCAAGGAGGCGGAACTGGTCGTCGCGGAAGGTGTGCGGGAGGTTTCGGTCAAATATGTGGAGCAGGCCAGCCTGCTGTACCAGGAACAACCCTTTGACGGCGATATCAAGTCTGCGATCATCAATATTCATTTCATGGATTATGTGGAAAAGACCGGCAATGCCATCACCGGGCCGGTGTATATCCATTTTTCCAGCCTGAAGGACAGAATGGAGAGCCGGCCGCAGAGTATCCGGATCATGCAGCATGTGCTCATGCCTTGCGGGGGCGGAGGCAGAATGTCGTTTGGCGGGTGCATGATGGCTTCCTGCTACCATATTGGCCCGCTTGAAACCATACCCGAAAGTTACGAGAAGTTTGTCTCATGGATTCGCCGTCACGGATACACGCCGGGCGAGTCTTGCGATGAACGTTATGTCACGGATTACTGGACGACGAGCAACAACGACTATCATGTTGCTGAATTGCTGATAAAGGTCAGCCGGGGGAGCGGGGAAAACCGGGAAGTTTGATAGCCGAAAGCCGCACGAGAACCTTTTTCAGCCGGCTGTTACCGCGTGGTGTTGAATAACCTTGACCGCCGGAGGCGCAAGCGATCCGGGCGGGGCTGCATGTGGCCTATCGCCCGTGCTGTGGTAAAAATACCCGGCCCGCACAGCATATCAGCAGTGTTCCATCATGGAACCTTGTTGTCTCAGATTTCAAAAACCGCGCGCAGCTTATCCAGCCCTGTGTCCTGCGCTGCGCTGACGGAGAAGATTTCTTTAACGCCCGTGTTCAGCAGAAACTTGCGGGCACGAAGCTGATTGGCTGTGGGGGCGTCTGTTTTGGTAATCACCCCGATGACGCGGCGGTTGAACATGGCTGCAAAGGCCGGAGGCATCTGGCAGGTGGAACGGGTGGCATCCTGCACAAAAGCGAGGATATCACAGTCTGCCGAAGCGGTGATGAGCGCGGGGTAAAAACGGCGGTTTTCCAGAAATTCGCTGGGCGTATTTACAAAGTTGCGGTGGAAATCCAGCGCAAGAACCTTGCGGGGTACATAACCCGGATCGAACAGCGCCCGGATAAGGGTACTTTTGCCGGAACCCCATTCTCCGATAAGCATGACTTTTTTCATGGCGTGTATGCTGTGTGTGGTCAGGTGCGGGTCATGTCAACGGAGGCGTAATGCAGTACCTCGTCAAAATAGGCGATGACGCTTTTGAGCGCGGCTTCCACGCTGGCCACGTCTCCGACCAGGAGCAGGGAACCGCCGAAGCGATCCAGAAAGCCGATTTCCACAGAACCGGCCTTGGTGGCGATGTCCGCGGCAATGATCACGCCTTCGGCCGGGGTAATGGTCAGGATGCCCAGAGCGTCGCTTACGCCGTCATCCAGGCCGAGCTTGAGATAAATGCTCTTGTTGGGGCTGGCAATGACATGGGCGAGCGTAATCTGTTTGCCGGGAACGTATTCCTGGATAACGCGCTGTTTCGGTTCGTCAGTGATTCTGCCCATGTGAGTGTCCGAAAGCCTTTAATGTTTGGTTTATTACGATTGATGCGCCAGGCTCTGTCCCGGAATAGTGTTGAACATGGCCTTGACCGCCGGAGGCGTGAGCGAGCCGGCCGTGGATACATGTTGCCTTATCTCTGCTGTCGCC
>CAJTSU010000252.1 GCA_910579055.1 uncultured Mailhella sp.
TTGCCGCCAGACGGATGACAAACCCCGCTTCGCGGCGTTTGCGCCGTCCAAGCCGCAAAGCGGCCCGCGTTCCACACGGGCAAAAGACTGCATGCAACTACGGCCGAAGCGCTTGTGCCTTCGCGCGGCTTTGCCGCCCAAAGCTCGCTACGCTCGCGCCTCCGGCGGTCAAGGTTATATTCAGCACGGTTCTGCTACAAAGCATGCGAAGCATTCGGCCGCAGAAGAAGAACTCCGCTCAACCCAACTCTATGCCAGAACAAGGAGAGCTTTCCAGGCTAAATTATGTACTTTTTCCCGGAAAAGCAGGAGAAACAAACTTGCCAAGCCTCCTCTGCTGGATTAGTCTGAATCCGGTTGTGGAAACGTTTTAATCGACGTTTCCTTGCGGTTTTGCGCCACAAGACCGCTCGCAAGCCGCGCAGCGGGAAAACGTGCTTTTCCCGTTAACGAAGCGGCCCGGCATGTATTTCCCAAAGAGTTTTTTGCCTTTTTGGGCAGGGCGCTGGTTTATTCGCTGAATAAATCAGTGGTTCCTAAAAAAAGGAACCGATGAGCTTTTCTGACTTTCGCAAGCGGAGAGATGAGGCAACTGCCCGTGTTGCCCGCCGTTTTTGCCCATAAATTCAAGGAGCACATATGAATCTGACTTTAGGAAAGAAAATCGGGGGAGGTTTTTCCCTTATTCTTCTTCTGACTCTGGTGGTGAGTTATATCGCCATCCGGGCCATGAACGAAGGCGTCACCGTTTCAGGTTACATTGCCACGGATCGGGTGCCGCGCCTGGTGGAATACAGCGACTTGCAGAACAACCTGCTGCTGACAGCGTATAATACGCGGGTGTTTTTCGAGAACTCGGATGAAAACTCGCTCAGAACCGGCCTGGAGTATCTGGCCCGGCTCAAGGAGAATGTCGCCCAGCTGGAGAAATACAATGCCGCGCTGCACTTCACCAATACGGCCAATTTTCTGGTGAGCTTCGGCAAGGGGCTGATCGATTATGAAAAAGCCATTAACGAGGGAGCCCGCCTTTCCCGCGAAATCAACGGCATGACAGCCCGCCTGATTGAGTCGGGGCATGTTGTGCTGGGCAGGCTGGAGTCACTGATCAAGACCATGAGTGAAACTCAGCGGCAATTTCTTGATAACGGGGATGTGCGCAATGTGGCCCAGTATTCACGAAACATGGCGGATACCGCTTCCGTGTATGCGCGCGTGGCCACAGTGCTGGAACGCCTGCTGGCCGCCGAGCGCAACCGGGACAGCAAGCTGCTGACCGAAGTGCGTGAGAGTCTGCCCGGCATCACCACCTCCGCCAGAGAGGTACGGGGCCATCTGGCTCGTCAGGAATGCCGCGATCTGTATGACAACGCCTCTGCCGCGTGGAAGGATTTTTCCGAACTGGCGGATCATCTGGCTGCCCGGCAGATGGAGCTTACCAGCGTTATGGATGAGCGTGTGCGCCTGTATCAAGAGCTGTTCAGGCAGTCCGAGGACATGACGGCGCTGACCACCAAAAACACCATGACCACTGTCACCGATGCGGAAACGAACATGTCCGCTTCCACGCGGGTGGCGACCATCCTGCTTGGTCTTGTCCTGGCGCTGGGGGTGATTCTGGCCGTACTTATCACCCGCATGGTGGTGAAACCTCTGGCCATGACGCAGGTTTTCGCCAAGGCCGTGGCCGGCGGCGATCTGGACAAGACACTGGATGTGCACAGCGGGGATGAAACCGGCATGCTGGCTGATGACCTGCGGCGCATGGTGGTCAGTCTGAAACAAAACATTACCGAGGCGCGGCAGAGTTCCGAAGAGGCGCAGAAAGCCACGGAAGAAGCGCGGGAGGCCATGACGCAGGCCGAGGAAGCCGCGCGCCGCGCCGAAAGCGCCAAGCGCGAGGGCATGCTGGCGGCTGCCGCGCAGCTGGAAGGGGTGGTTGAAGCCATTTCTTCAGCCTCAACCGAGCTTTCGGCCCAGATTGAACAGTCGGATGCAAATGCCCGCCATGCCTCGGAACGGCTGGCCGAAGCCGCCACCGCCATGAATGAGATGAATTCAACCGTGCGGGAAGTGGCCAGAAACGCCGGTGCCACGGCCCAGATGTCCGCGGAAACCAAGGAACATGCGGTCAACGGCGCGAATATCGTCAAGCAGTCTCTGGAAAGCACGGAGCGTGTGCGCAAGGTTTCGCTGGAACTCAAGGAAGACATGACGGAACTTAATCGGCATGCCGAATCCATTTCCAATATCATGAACGTTATTTCCGACATCGCCGATCAGACCAACCTTCTGGCGCTGAACGCCGCCATTGAAGCGGCGCGCGCCGGGGAAGCCGGGCGGGGCTTCGCTGTGGTGGCCGATTCCGTGCGCCAGCTGGCGGAAAAGACCATGTCTTCCACCAGTGAGGTGGGCAAGGTGGTCACGGCGATTCAGGAAAGCACCAACAGAAGCGTAAGGGTTGTGGAAGGCGCGGTGGAACAGATTGCGCAGGCGGCGGATCTGGCCCACCAGTCCGGGCAGGCGCTGGAAAATATCGTGACCGACGCCGACGCGGCTGCAGATCAGGTGAGCGCCATTGCCGCCGCCAGCGAGGAACAATCCGCCGCCAGCGAAGAAATCAACCAGAGCATTGAGCAGGTGAATGCCATTTCCGGCGAACTGGCCCAAGCCATGGGGCAGGCCAGCCAGGCAATCAATGATCTTGCGACTCAGGCACAGAATCTGAGCCGCCTGATTGAGGATATGAAGCACGCCTGATACATCCCCCTCTGTATGGACGTAAAGGAAGCCCCACGGGCATAGTGAATACTATGCCCGTGGGGCTTCCTTTACGCCTTGCCGACAGCCGGAGGGAGTTGGCACTGTTGAGGCATGGTGTTGATGGCACTGTTCACAGGTTGCGCAAAGCACGCCGCAACGCGCCTTCAACGGTCAAAGCGCCGAACACAGCTGTGTGCCATGGCTCCGGAACCATACCCATGCAGCCGCGTCGTTTTATAACGTATTGAAATACGCTCTTCCTTCTAGATCATTTTGCGATTGAAAGTATCTACCAGTCAGGATCCTATGTTCTGGCGCGCAGGTTTCACGCCTGAAGCCGAAGCTTGCTCCGCTGTCCATGCCTGTACGCCCTGCGGGCTACAGGCACGGCC
>CAJTSU010000253.1 GCA_910579055.1 uncultured Mailhella sp.
TCAAGGGATGCCAACTTAGAAATAATGCGCGAAACTTTTGCAATTAGACACTAGATAACTTGCTAGTTCGGTAGTTGCAGGGCCACCAATTATTTCAGGGGGGGTGGATGTAAAAATCCGGCCTCTTGTTTTTTTGTAGAAATTTTTCCAACCTTTTGAGAAAAAGAAAGGTCGGAAAATTTATGAGTGTATGTAACGCGCGAAATGGTTCTGATCAAAACGCGGAATGGTTTTGAGCGAACTTTTGATGCCAAAAATCGAATTATTATTGATTTAGCGGAAATAAAAAAATTAAATACCCCTTCTCATAACGCTCGCGCCTATTGGATAGGTACAGGAAAAAAATTTAAATAAACAAGATAGCCTGAAGTGGTTTCCTCATCGGAAGACGGAACTCGTGGGTACTGTGAGGAATTTTTCGTACATTAAAAAGCGAAAAGACTCTTCAGAAGCTTACCCTTCTTAACCGGACAGCAATGAATCAGTGGACTATGATTATGTATCATATTTTCCGTATGTATTTCTATCTATTGATATATGCACTGAATAACAAAGGGGAGTCGCAAGACTCCCCTTGTCTCTATATACCTATTTTACGACATCTCTTACAATTTTGTCAGCAATACGCAACATTAAAATAGAAATTGCGATCCATGTAGTCCACCTTATATCATCCATCATGTCAATTACCTTTTTCTTGAAGAAGCAATGTATGCAGTATACCAAACATTGCTCCTGCGAGTTCGTTCAAATTATTGACCTCAGCCTGTATGGGCAGGATATTTGCCAAAGCTGGAGAGCAGATGGCAATCCCTACCGGCTTAATTCCAAACTGCCTGAGTACCAGTAAAGCTTCTGTCACCTTTTCCGGATTATCAGGTAATCCGTCTGTAACAAGCAGAAGAATCTTTCTGCATTCCTTCAGAGGAACCATTTGCCCCGCAATCCACCAGAGAGCTTCCGCAAGAGGCGTTGCCCCCGCAGCCGGAACATCAAAATCAATTCCGACGCGCTGACCATGCCGAACCAGCGGGCATACGCCGGGGATATCATTGGGAGTGGTTGCAGGGAATGCCGTCACCCCGACATTGATTCCTGGTATGCCTGAAAGTGCGGAAGCAACGGCATAACAGGCTGATGTTGCCAGCCGGATACTATTGTGCATGGATGCCGAGATATCCAGCAAAATGTGAACAGCCGTGTTGATGCCCGATACTTCTTCCCGCCGGAGAAAGACCCGTGGATTCTGGACGGACAGCCGATGCAGGAGCCGTCCGTCCAAACGTCCATATCTGCCCGGAGCTGTTCTCCGTAATGTCCGAGCCTGCATGAGAGCCTGTAGACGTGTCCTGAGTGCCCGTGAAGCGGTGAGACTTTCCAACCGCAAATTCTCCGGTAAAGGATGAACTTCAAGCTGACCTTCCACCGCAATACGGGTTCCTCGGTATGGGGTGTTTTTCCGGGTTGAATTGAGAGCTTCGGCAAGCTGCTCGTCAAACAGCTGCGGTAAATCTTCTTCCGTCCCGTTCAGTAGCCTGTCCAGACTCCCTCTCGCAGCCTGAGATGAAGCATTTTCCTGCCGGGCATTCTGAGTTGCGGCGGGAAGAAGCTGAGAGGAGTTTTCCGTTTGTTCCTGTGAACTGGAATTGTCAGACTGCTCTCGAGAGGACTGAGGAGTGGAGTCATCGACTTCTTCCAGCAGAGCCACGAATTTTCGGGCATACTCGATACTGTCTTCGGTGGAATGGCAGTTGCCGGGAAGTTGATTCAATATGTTGTCGAGTTTCCCCTGAAGACCGGGCCAGTGGTTTTCGATGACAAGTGCTTCTTCCGCGCACTCTGTTTTGAGTTCAGGCACATCCCATGAACGCAGGGTCAGTAGTATGTAGTTTAAAACGGAGAAGGCCGGGGGATTGTCCCCGGCCTTCCCATTGTCCCTTGTTTTGAATACATGCCGGATGAGCCAGTTAAAATGCTCGCGGCATCCGGGGTATCGCTTTACGAGTTCATGCTCAATCCTCCAGTCCTCTATCGAGTTCCAGATGTGTTTTTCAAATGGACTCATATTGGCATTGTCCAGTATTTGAAAATCTGTAAATCTGATATGAGCTGATTCATGATCAATGAAGCTACTGACAAGATAATACAACTTTTCATCAGTATCCACAGGTAGCGAGGGAAGATAGATTGTATTTCCATCCGTACAGGCATTTTCCCTGTTGCCAATATCTACCTTGACACCCAGTTTGTTTCCGAGCATGGAAGCGATCAGAGGCAAGGCTCGTATTGTATTTGTGGGAATCATGGTATTCCTCCAAGTGCTACCATAAGCCCATGCTGTCAAGACTGGCAGCGGGGGCAACAGGTTCAAGCGGAATGGGCAGGTCAGGCATATCCGGTATGGGATTCTCCGGCAGTTCCGCATCTCCAAGATACAAGATAGGAGTTGTCCGGCTGAATCCATCGAACAGTTCGGCAAGAGTATCCTCGGAAGAGGCAGCAATCAGAAGAGCCTGAGTTTGTGAAAGCAGGGTGTCCTGTTCCTTGAGAATACACACCATCCCCTGAAGCATGAGCAGGTGCGCACCCGTAATGCTTCCCCTTTTGGGCATCTTTGCGAGAGCTGTTTCGAGAAGCTCAATTACAGGAACAACGTGCGGTTCCACGAAAGACAGGCCGACAAGTTTGTCCCTCATGGTTTTCAGGGGGGACAAAGCCTTGTGGGTTACTTCCGTTTTCCCCTCGAAAACCTTTCTCCATATCTCGGATGCGTCTCTGGCTATTTCCCCGAACAGGGTACTGCCAAGGTTTTCCACTTCATCATGCAGGCCGGATTCTGTCATGGCTGTATCGTCATCCAGTCCGGCGGCTGGAGCGACACGGTATAACTGCCATGCGAATTTCATACGGTTGTCAACATAATCCCGGCTTACCGTGGAGTTCTGGATGATGTTTGCCCATGCGGGATGTCTGGCGATCCATTCAGCTATGCCTTCGTCATAGGAAGCGAGGAAGTTTTGCTTTTCCATGAAAAACTCATGGCGGATGGCGCAGAGTCCATTAATACTGATCTTCCAAATTTTTACTAAACAATGTTTAGCAAAACTGGTACACTGC
>CAJTSU010000254.1 GCA_910579055.1 uncultured Mailhella sp.
CTCCCGTTTTGGAAGCACCATATATTCATATCCTTATTTTTGCAATTAGGCACTATCAACACGGTCCTACAACAGAGCCTTGTGCCTTTACCCTTTGAAAAAAACAGGGCAGAATAAAAAAATTCGCATTTATGTAAAATTATGTCGGACAATGAGGGAGCCGTGAAAAATAGAGCTACACGACGGGAAAAAGCGACAGGTTGGAAGGTTCCGTTGTTGTTTTGCGCCTTAATCCTGGGTATCGTGGCGGTAACTGCCGCTTTCAGGGAATCTCCTGAGCCGTTATATGAGTTACCCCCTGGATTAGTCGAGCAGGCGCGGAGCATTGTCATCAGCCTAGATGAACCTGAAGGAATTCGTTGGAAGGAAAAAATTTCTTCTGCTTCAAGCGGTTTTGCCGCACGAGAGTCGAAAGATGCGCGTTTGCGCCTGGTTGCGGCAGACGCGTTGTCACAAGGGCGTTATGATGCCGCATGTACGGCTGCTGTACTTATAGCCGATGATGAACAGCGGGATGCCGTATTCGGCATGGTGTTTGAATCTGCTGTGGCGAGATGTGAATCGTTGCCGTGGGGCGTGTTTGCCATACGAGGTGCGCGTTCGTCGCAACAGGTCGAAAAATGGAGCGCACAAATTAATGCTCGCTGGAGTATATGCGGAGGAGTATAATACTGATACGGTACACAGAGCCGTTTGCCGTGCAGCTTTGATATGCTTTGGCTCTATTATAATAAAGACACATCCCGCATCGCGGCATCAACATGGTGCCTATACTTTTATATATCGGTTTGTCCGCCACAGGCTTTGCCGGGGAGGTTCGGATGGCTTTGCGTTTTGTTGACTTGCATACACATAGCACGGCGTCGGATGGTTCTTTAACTCCATCTTGTCTGGTAAAAAAAGCGCACTCCTTGGGATTGGTTGCTTTGGCATTGACGGATCATGATACCCTTGAGGGATTGAATGAGGCCGAAACGGAAGCGGAAACTCTGAAAGCCGCGCACCCGGACGTCCCTTTTGAATTTGTGCGAGGCTGTGAGTTAAGCGCCAGGTGCGGCCCGGCTGAAGCTCATATCCTCGGACTCTGGATTGACCGGGATGAAGCGAAACTAGACGGGTTGAAGAAAAAGTTGTTAGAGGTACAGGCTCAGCGCTTCATGCGAAATGCTGCCATAGCGGAGAAACTGCAAAGCCTCGGCCTTGGAGTGCGACTGGAAGATATTGAAGCTCTGGCTGGGGGAGAAATCGTGGCGCGACCTCACTTTGCGGCGCAACTCCTGCGGATTGGAGCGGTCAAATCCACTCGCGAAGCGTTCGAGAAATATTTGGGATATAAAGGTGCGGCTTATGTTCCCCGGGAACTTATGAAACCAGAGGAAGCAGTGTCTCTGCTGGCAGAATGCGGCGCAACCGTTGCCCTGGCTCACCCCATGCTGATGCGTTGTCCGATAGAGGAACTGGATAAGTTGATTACCCGCTTGAAATTTTATGGCCTGAATGCTTTGGAGGCGTACCACAGTGAGCATGGGGCGGCGGATGAACGAATTTGTGTGGAACTGGCGGTACGGCATGGGTTGCTGTTGAGCGGCGGGTCAGATTTTCATGGGGAAAGCAAGCCCTTGGTGAAGCTGGGAAAAGGACATGGCTCCCTGCGTGTCAGTAAAGCAGTGCTGGAACGGTTGAAACAGGAGCGTAGGGAAAGGGGCTTGTCTTTTTAGGTGTCCGCAAAGTGAAACAGTCAGAAGCTTGCCGGTATATGTCCACTGAAACAGCTTTTCCTAAAACTAAATAGTCGTATAGTGAACTCCTCATCTGGAATTTTTTATAAACGTTGTGCGGGACGTGTATTGTTACTACGGCCCGAGCGGCAACGCGTGGCATTGCTTTCGCGACATGCTGATGACGCTCGATCGACTGTGCCGATACTCGCTCTCGCTAGCGTTTTGCGCGGAAAACGCTGCGCTCGCGCTTCCGGCGGCCAAGGAGCTTTTCAACATATTCTGCAACACAGCGTATCGAATTTTCAGCTTGACCTGAAGTGTAAGCTCTTCTAAAAATACAGCTCTAGCGCCTGTAGCTCAGTCGGATAGAGCAACTGCCTTCTAAGCAGTCGGTCCGGGGTTCGAATCCCTGCAGGCGCGCCAGAATAAAATCAAGAGGTTAGGTGTAAAATACGCACCTAACCTCTTTTTGTATACTCTTGTTTTCCAACCCTATTTCCAACCTCCAAGGTGAAAATCCATACCAGTTCAGGAAAATTCCCTTCTCCCAATTTCCCGCAAGCCCGCACCAGTCCAACAGCAAGTCACCATCCGGTCAGTTCGATCCACTTGATACGCCATTCTCAGCTACCATGACGGCCTATAGCCTCCTCATAAATATTTTTCGTTTTTCAAAAATATTTGTGGAGCCTTTTGGCTGCGCAGCGGATACACAGAGCTCATGGGCCCAAAAGTAGATCAATTTTCGGAGGAATAGTGAATTCAATCCATGCACTAAACGTCTGGTTGACGGAAAAAGAAGCTGCGGCAATGACCGGCCTATCCGTTTCAACGCTGCAGAAGCAGCGATTTTACCACCGTGGCATTCCGTACGCAAAGATCGGTCGCTCCGTTCGATATGCGTATGCTGATATTGAAACATTCATGGCCGAGAGACGCATCTGTTTTTCTCCATTGCCAGGTTCATGAACATAACGGAAGCGCTGATTTATTCTGCGAATACATCAGTTTCATCCCTCCTCCAGAGATGCTTCGAGCTCTTTGGGAATGGAATACCACGTTGTGGAGAGGGGACAACCCCGCACCACAGCGTGTGGGGCCGCGCTTTACATACTGGCTGCGTAACGACATCGAAGTAGCGGCAACTGCAACCTCAAATCCCCTCACGGAGGCTGGCAATGGCAAATGAAACCCAAAAAGGGAGCCGCGCTCAGGAATACCGCAAGGCGCACGAGCTGTTCCTGAAAAAATGGGCCGGAGGCCTTGATCCTCTGGAAATCGGGCTGCTGCTGAACCTGTCCACAGCTCAGCTCGCAAAGCACTCACTAGTGTTGCGTCCATGAAATAAATAGATATAATGAACCGCAGATAAGGAGTT
>CAJTSU010000255.1 GCA_910579055.1 uncultured Mailhella sp.
CACGGATAAAACTCAAAAGGCTTTATCCGACAGTTGTATGTTGACTGACCACTAGGCTCTGTTGCGGAATAGTGTTGAAAATACCCCTGACCGCCGGAGGCGCAGGCGATCCAGGCGTGGATACATGCTGCCGTATCTCTGCTGCCGCCATTGGTAAGGCTCCTTCGTCGCCTGACAACTGCCGCTCGCCCGTGTGGAACACGGGCCGACTCTGCGGCAACGGATGTTGCCGCCCGTGCCGTGGTAAAAATACACGTCTCGCGCAACACCATCAACACGGTTCTGCAACATGAAATGTTTTGGATTACGAGAGGGAGAAGCAACCCGCACGCGCCGTATTCTCCATCTGCCGCGGAGTCAGTCGGCGGATACGGCGCGTGCATGAAGCATGTTTTTCAGACTGCTACGGAGAACCTACCAGGGAAGTTCAGGCATGGGGCCATATGTTTCTTCATAGCGTTTGGTAAAGCTTTCTCTGGTGAAACCGTGTTCCTGGGTGCCATACTTTTCAATGCAGAAGCTGGAGCACACTGATCCCAGTTCGGCGGAAGTTTCCATATCCAAACCGCTATGCAGGCCCTTGACCAGCCCCGCGCGGTAGGCGTCTCCCGCCCCGGTGGGGTCGGCCACAGCGGCCACCCTGACGGCCGCGATGCGCCGGGGGCTGTCCCATCCCTTTTTCATGAGCATGGATCCGTTCTCGCCGAGGGTGGTGATCAGCCAGCCCACGCGTTCAAGAAGGTCGGCCTTGCACAGGCCGGTCATCTTGCAGATCAGCTCTATTTCATAGTCATTGCCGATAAGGGCTTCCGCTCCGGTAAAGCCCGCCACCAGTCGATCCGCGCCAAGGGCGGGTACCTGCTGGCCGGGGTCATAAATATAGGGTACCTTGTGGGTGCGGTACAATTCGGGAAGGTCAAGCATATCGTTTACGTTGCCCGGAGCGACCACGGCCCAGTCGCCGGGCTTCACGTCGGGCCGGAAGGCCGGGTCGCACGGCGTATTCATGGCTGCCGGGCTGAAACCGGTAATCTGGTTGCCCTGCTGATCCGTGGTGATGTAGGCGCAGGCCGTAAAGTTCTGGGCCAGGCGCCGGATGCCGTCCAGCGGCAGACCCATGCCCGCAAGTGCGCGGGCGTATTCTTCAAAATCCTTGCCCACACTGGCGCAGATGCGAGGGCATTCCTTCATCAGCGCAAGGTTGAAGGCAATATTGCCTGCCGTGCCGCCGCGTTTTTCTTCAATGCGGTCAATGAGAAAACAGACATTGAGAATGTGAAGCTTTTCCGGGAGGATGTGCTCCTCAAACTTGCCGGGAAAGGTCATAATGCGGTCGTAGGCGAGAGAACCGGAAAGATGAATGGACATTGAATGGCTCCGTAAGCTTGGCGTTCAGGGCAGGGGGCAGGTGGATTCTTCAATCCAGGCCAGAAAATCGGGGTTGCCGCCTGTGATGGGCAAGGCTGTCACACAGGGGGTTTCATAACTGTGCAGGGCACAGATTTTTTTGGTCAGCGCCTCCAGCCTGTCTTCCATACTCTTGCAGATAAGCACGGTTTCCCGTGCCTGCTCGCGTTTGCCTTTCCATAAATAGAGCGAGCGCATGCCCGGCAGAATATTGGCGCAGGCCACAAGGCGTTCGTCCAGCAGAGCGGAGGCAATACGTTCGGCTTCATCTTCAGAGGCACAGGTAATGTAGATGAACAGCGGCATAACGGGGCTCCGAAAAAATGCAGTCAAAAAGCGGGGAAAAACATTTGCTGCGGTGAGCTATGGTAGCCGTTTTGATCCGGGCGGGCAAGGGCAATCTGTTTTTCGCTCTGTTGTAGAATTGTGTTGAAATTATCCTTGACCGCCGGAGGCGCGAGCGTAGCGAGCTTGGAGGCCGAGCCGAAGGCCGCGCAGCGTTCCCGTTAACCGAGTCTTCAAGGCGTACGGGCATCAAGAGCGGAGATGAGGAGCGGAAGCCATGTTTCGCGGAGCGGAGCCTTTGGGCGGCGTAGCCGCACGAAGGCGCAAGCGAGCCAGCCGTGGATACATGTTGCCTTTCGCCCGTGTGGAACACGGGCCGCCTTTGCGGCAACGAATGTTGCCGCCCATGCCGTAGCAAAGGCACACATTACGCGCAACGCCATCAACACGGTTCTACAACAGAGCCCTGTTTTTCGCTCTGTTGTGAAATAGCAATAACCTTGACCGCCGAAGGCGCGAGCGATCCAGTTGTGGATACATGTTGCCTTATCTCCGCTGTCGCCATTCGTAAGGCTCCTTCGTCGCCTAACGACTGCCGCTCGCCCGTGTGGAACACGGGCCTTTGCGGCAACATCCGTTGCCGCCCGTGCCGGAGCAAAAATACATATCCCGCATAGCGAGCCAACAATAACCTTTGCAGAGCCTCAGATGTCATGCCCGCGGGGCCGGCCAGTCGTACACTTCAAGTCGCACCATGTTCCGCATGGATGCGAGCGCGTCCATGACCTGGGTTTTCTGGTGCGGAGAGAAAATGAGCTTGAACAGGCCTTCGCCAGGGTCGAGCACAGTAAACAGGGCGAGATTGTCCTGCGCTTCCAGAAGATAACGAAAAAGACCCGCGTCACCGGGGGCGATGCGGATCAAAGCAAATGCGGAAGCGCGCGCGGGCGGCAGGCTGACGGGTTTGTGCCTGGGTACGGAGCGGGACGTCCCGGCGCGGAGGGCGCTCATGCCTACTTCATGCGATAGGTGATGCGTCCGCGGGAAAGGTCGTAGGGGGAAAGTTCCACCTTTACCTTGTCGCCGGGCAGAATGCGAATATAGAATTTGCGCATCTTGCCGGAAATGTGGGCCAGCACTTCATGCCCGTTTTCCAGTTCCACGCGGAACATGGCGTTGGGCAGAGCTTCCTCTACCACGCCGTCAACTTCAATGGCGTCTTCTTTTGCCATATATCCTCCAGATCAAGCAGATCTGCTGATCCTTTCTTAAAAACAGAGGCCTGTCAACAAATACATGTTTCAATCCACAGTCGCCCCTATCCGTCGACTGACTCCGCGGCCGACGGATAGGGGTCGTGCGGATTGCCCCTCCCCGAAGGGAGGGGGTACGGAA
>CAJTSU010000256.1:0-971 GCA_910579055.1 uncultured Mailhella sp.
TCGGCGCGACGGGCGTTTTCAGGTTGTTCCACCATTCGCTGATAGCGCCTCCCACGCCGCCGAGGCCGGAAGCCACAGCCTGCCGCAGCGAGGGCATGCCCTGCGTCACGCCCTCGCTGATGGTGCCCGGAATGCGGCTGCCGGAGAGCGTAAGGTCGGAGAGCGGCCCGACCTTGGCGTCAGAAAACGGCAGATACTCCCGCACGGATTTGAACACGTCGCTCATGGCGTTGACCGGAGCCATTGCCGCGCTCTTGATGCCTTCCACCAGCGTGGAAATGAGCTTTGCGCCGGATTCAAAGAGATTGATGCCGTCAAGAAACGCCATGACTTCCGCCCACGCTTCGCGGATGGCGTCACCCACGCCGAACAGATCGCCGAAGCGGGCGAACATTTCGCCCATCCCCTCGAACAGGGAGCGCATGTAGCTCGCGGCGGAAGAAAGATCGCCCGTGACCAGGGAAATCAGAACTCCGATGATGTTTGAAAAATTTTCGATCCCCTGCGCCACAACGCCCAGAATCCAGCCGAGAAATTCCAGCGCCACATTGAGGCCGCTGCCGATGGCGCTGCCGAGGCTGCGGACGTTTTCGGCGGAACGGGATACTTCGACGCCGAACACGCGGGAAAACAGCCCGCCGATAGCGTTGAGGATGTTGGAGAGCGCCCGGCCCACCGGGGCGAAGGCCTCGGCAAGCGGCGAAAAGTCCAGGGTATCCCACAGCCCGGCAAAAAACTCCCTGATGCGGTAGACAATGCGGGCCACGGTGGTGACCAGCCCCGCCAGCCCGGCGGCCCTGATGTCCGAGGCCAGCTCGCCCCGGATCGCGCCGATGCCATCGCTCATGGAGCCGAACGCGGCCAGCACACCCCGGACAACAAGCGTGATGTTTTTCCACCAGCGGTTCAGGGTGTCGGCCATGCCGCCGAAGTTGTTTTTCCAGGCAAGGTACAGCGCGGCAACGGCGGCG
>CAJTSU010000256.1:989-2249 GCA_910579055.1 uncultured Mailhella sp.
TACGGGCCAGCCGAGGCCGAGCAGCATGGTCTTGACCGGGGCCAGCGCGTCGGAGACAAGCGGGCCGAGTCTGGAAATTCCCCACATGGCCCCGGAAAAGGCGGTCACGGCAATGACGCCCGCCGCCAGCGCGCCCGCCGCGCCGATCAGCCACTGGCCGAAGGGCGTTTCCGCCACGGCCCTGATGCCGTCTGTCAGCCTGCCGAGGGCGTTTGCCCCCCACGCGATGGCAGGCAGAAAAACATTGCCCACCGATATGCCGAGGTTGACGAGCTTGTTGCGGAGCAGGATGAGCGCGTTTTCCGTGGTTTTGGCCCGCGTATCAAACTCGCCCTGCATGCTCCCGGCGTAGTTTGCCGCATCGCCCACCAGGCCGAACGCCTGCGAGAGATTGCCCATGTTCCGCAGAAGCGGCGCGATGGCTCCGATGGCCTCCTCCCCGAACATCTCGGTCAGCAGGGACATTTGCAGTTCTTTGGGCTTGTCGGCCAGAGCCTGAAGCACCCTGAAAATGGTGCCCTGCGCGTCGGTCTGCATGTCCCTGGCCATCCGCGAGGCCGAAAAACCGAGAGACTGGAAGGCCGCGGCCTGATCTTTGGACATGGCCGTGCCCTTCACCAGCGTTGTGGTGAATTTTTTCAGGGCGGTGGCCGCGATTTCCGGGCTTGCCCCGGCGGAAAGGAAGGCCGCGCCCAGCGCCGCCACCTGCGTTTCCGCAAGGCCGCAGCTCATGGCCGCCGCGCCCACGCGCTGGATGACCTCGCCCAGCGCCGGGGCGGTGGCGTTCATGTTGTTGGAAAGGTGGTTGACGGCATCGGCCAGCGAATAGACCTGCGGCAGGGTCAGATTCATGCCCGCGCGCCAGTCGGCCATCATCTTGCCCGCCTGATCGCCCGTGAGGTCAAAGGCCACGCCCATTTTCGCGGCCTGCTCCGCAAACTCGGTCAAGTCCTGTTTCGCCACGCCGGACTGTGCCGCCGCCGCGATAATGGCGGCAATGCCGTCGGCGGCCATGGGGATGCGTCCGGCCATGTCCCGGATCGTATCCCCCATCGCCTCCATTTCCGCCCGCGACTCGAAATTGACGACCTTGCCCACGTCCGCCATTGCGGATTCAAAGGCGATGGCCTGCGCCGAGGCCAGCCCCAGCGCGCCCAGCAAGGCTCCGGCCCCCAGCGCCAGCTTGCCCATGGATGCGGCGAGCAGGCCGAACTTCTGGCCGAGCGTGGCCGTGGAAGCGTCCACGTTTTTCATGGCGGC
>CAJTSU010000256.1:2259-3061 GCA_910579055.1 uncultured Mailhella sp.
TATCCGGCGCATGGGGCCGGATACCAGATCCGCAAGGGAGAAGGTGGCGAAGATGCTGAAGACTTCCATGTCCGTTCTCTGATGGTGGAGATTGTGGGGGAAGGGGAACTTTCTGAAGAAAGTTTCCCTTCCCCCACGCCCCCAACCCTTCCAAGACTTTTATTTTTTCTTGCCGTCACCGTGAACGACGCGGACAAGATTGCGGAAAAAGCGCCCCTCCAGCCATGCGGACTGGGCAAGCTGACGCTTCCAGTCCGCAAAATCCTCCGCCGGAACCTCATGCAGCCAGCAACGGATCAGGGCGTCGCCCTGGGCATAGGGGTCGCCGTCAATCAGTTTCCCAGGTCGCTGGCAATGCCCACGCCCTTGAGAATGGCCCCGGCCAGAGACATGGTCACGCCGGGGTACTCTTCCATGCTGTCGAGAAGCGCCTGCTTGTCGTCGGGATGCACCACGTCAAGCAGCAGGTTGCGGGCGGCCTGTCCGGGGGCCTTCACCGCCTTGTCCTGCATGCGCTGGATCTGCGTTTTGCCCGGCTTGGCAAAGCGGAAGGACAGCGTCACATCCTGCGCGTCCTCTGCTGTTTCTCCGGCCCACGGGTCGGAAAAACTGTAGGAGAAGGCGACGAACTTGCGCGTATCTGTTTGAGACATACGAAACTCCTTGTGTTTTCGGGGCGGTATTGCCCGCATTTGTTCCCAGCATGGCACAAAACAAAAAAACACGCCCGGAAAGGGCGCGTTCTGTGCAAACAAAATGAACCTGCGAAAAAAAGTCTTTGAGGGGAAAGGGAGGGGGCGCG
>CAJTSU010000257.1 GCA_910579055.1 uncultured Mailhella sp.
CGATTTGAGGAGCCACCTCCATTTTCCAAATGTGCGAAACTTTCCTTACACTACCGAAACAAATCTTGAAAAAATAGTGAAAAATAAGTTTCGTTCATATGTTATAAGGCCAGAATATAGAAATACAACTGAAGAAGCTGCCGAAAAAGGTGATGGCAGAGATGGAAATGGTGACGATGGAAATTCTGGAAATGAAGGAAAAATAAAAAAGATTAGAGAGAAAATAGAAGAAGTTTATGCCTCAGATTTGCCTAATCCAGCAAAGGAGACGATAGTTAAAGGTTTAAAGAAGCAAATAGATATATTAATGGCTGAAATGAGTAGGAAAAAATAGTTATTGTATATGATCGACGCACGACAAGAAAACAGGCCCTGGTTCCTTGCGGAAACCAGGGCCTGTTTTATATCGGAAGAAACCAGGGAAAGGTTATTTCACTTCGGTGAAGTCGGCGTCCATAACGTCATCGCCCTTGTCCTGGCCACCATAGCTGCCCTGTGCGTCTGTCGCCCCCTGCGAACCGGCGGCACCGGGCTGTGCACCGGCAGCTCCGCCCTGCTGCTGGTAGAGCTGTTCGGCCAGCTTGTGCGAGGCCTTTGCCAGTTCTTCCGTGGCAGTCTTGATGGCGGCGGCGTCTTCGCCTTCCATGATCGTTTTCAGCGCTTCCATCTTGGACTGGATATCAGCCTTGAGGCCTGCATCCAGCTTGTCGCCGAGGTCATTCAACGACTTCTCCGTGCCGTAGATCAGGCTGTCGGCATGGTTGCGCGCTTCAATGACTTCCTGCTTCTTTTTGTCGTCAGCCGCATGGGCTTCAGCCTCGCGTACCAGATTCTGGATCTCAGTTTCCGACAGGCCGGAAGAGGAGGTGATCTGAATGGACTGCTGCTTGCCGGTGCCGAGATCTTTGGCTGACACGTTGACGATGCCGTTGGCGTCGATGTCAAAGGTCACTTCGATCTGGGGCATGCCGCGCGGCGCGGGGGGAATGCCGGTGAGATCGAAGCGGGCCAGAGTCATATTGTCGCCCGCCATGGGACGCTCGCCCTGAAGCACATGGATGGACACGGAGGGCTGGTTGTCCGCAGCAGTGGTAAAGGTCTGACTCTTGCGGGTGGGGATGGTGGTGTTGCGGTCAATCAACTTGGTGAACACGCCGCCCATGGTTTCAATACCCAGAGAGAGCGGAGTCACGTCGAGCAGCAGCACGTCCTTCACATCCCCGGCGAGCACGCCGCCCTGGATGGATGCGCCCATGGCGACCACTTCATCAGGGTTCATGGAACGGTTGGGTTCCTTGCCGAAGAATTCGCCCACCTTTTTCTGCACCAGCGGCATACGGGTCATGCCGCCAACCAGGACAACTTCATCAATTTCAGAAGCGGAAAGCCCGGCATCGGACAAAGCCTTGCGGCAAGGCTCAATGGAGCGATCCACAAGGTCGCCTACAAGCTGCTCCAGTTTGGCGCGAGAGAGTTTCATCATCAGATGCTTCGGCCCGCTGGCGTCGGCAGTGATGAAGGGCAGGTTGATCTCCGTCTCCATGGAAGAGGAAAGTTCCTTTTTGGAGCTTTCCGCAGCTTCCTTCAGACGCTGCAAGGCCATGCGATCCTTGGACAAATCGATCCCGCTCTCCTTCTTGAACTCTTCCACCAGATATTCGATGATACGCTGGTCGAAGTCTTCACCTCCCAGGAACGTGTCGCCGTTGGTGGCGCGCACTTCGACGACATTGTCGCCCACTTCCAGAATCGAGATATCAAAGGTGCCGCCCCCAAGGTCGAACACGGCGATCTTTTCGTTGGCTTTCTTGTCGAAACCATAGGCCAGAGAGGCCGCGGTGGGTTCGTTGATGATACGCTTCACGTCCAGGCCAGCGATCTTGCCTGCGTCTTTCGTGGCCTGGCGCTGGGAGTCGGTGAAATAGGCGGGCACGGTGATGACCGCTTCCGTCACGTTTTCACCAAGATAGGCTTCAGCGTCTTTCTTGAGCTGGGCGAGAATCTTGGCGGAGATTTCCGGCGGGCTGTAAGGACGGCCATCCACTTCCACAGCAGCATCGCCGTTGCTCGCGGCCACAATGCGGTAGGGGGAATGTTCCTTCCAACGGGTAACTTCAGGGGCGTCGAAACGACGGCCCATCAAACGCTTCACCGCGAAGATGGTGCGTTCGGGGTTGGTCACGGCCTGACGTTTGGCAGTGTCGCCCACCAGAGTTTCCTTGTCGGTAAAGGCCACAATGGAAGGCGTGGTACGCCCGCCGTTGGGATTGGTAATGCACTTGGGATCCTTGCCTTCCATGACATAGACGCAACTGTTGGTAGTGCCAAGGTCGATGCCTATAATCTTGCCCATATGTAAATATCCTCCTCATCATGCAGGGGTTGGAGCGTTCCGACAGAACATCAGACGGCTCCTGCGGATTTTTTGCTGAAAATCCGCGCCATGAAAGCATTACAGGGCGGCTTAATCCGCCGGGACAACACTCTCGGGCGCAAAATCTTTCAGAAGGGGCGGCTCGTGACCGCCTTCGCAGGAGAATTTAAGTTGCTTTTGCAAGGCGTCTAGGGGGCAGGGAGTATTTTTTTTGTTTTTAATGAATATTGCCGCCTGTGCCGGAGCAAAACCATACCCCCCGCGTACCGCTGCCAACATGCTTCTATGACACAGCCCAAAAGATTTGATGAGCAGGAAGCCGGCGGAATGAGGACAGCAAAAAAGACCCGTGCGCGACTGACTCGGTGCAAAGGAGAAAAGACAGGGCCTTGGTGAAAAGAGACAAAGAAGCAGAACCGTGCCGGCTTCACACGGTCAGAAACGAACGAAACAGGACTTTGTCTGCCTTGCCGGGGGGATGCAGCACTTCATTTACGGCATTCCACGGCGGCGCAAAGCTGTATGGCGCAGTAATGCGCTCGTCCTGATAAACCGTCTCAGATGCAGAATGCCCTGAGGAACCGTTTCCCTAGAGCGTTTTGCGATTGAAAGTATCTGCCGGCCAGAATCCTATGTTCTGGCGCGCAGGTTTCACG
>CAJTSU010000258.1 GCA_910579055.1 uncultured Mailhella sp.
CGCCTAACGACTGCCGCTCGCCCGTGTGGAACACGGGCTGCCTTTGCGGCAACGGATGTTGCCGCCCATGACGCAGCAAAGGCACACATTACGCACAACGCCATCAACACGGTTCCGCAACACCGCGACTGGCCTTTTTCACTGGAAAAGTATCACTCTTTTCCCTATACTGCTATCTCCCATTCTTCCCATTTTTTCCCGCATGAACGGAGTATGCAGTGACGGAAAATATTTCTGATGATGACCTCCGACTCACGATAGAGGCCTGCCTGTCCGGACAGGGCCCGATCCCCGGGCTGGATGCCCTGCGCCTCAGCCTGTCCGCGCCGGAAGGAGAACACACGGATCAGGGCGCTTCTCCCGTACTGCACGTCTCTTTCCCCCATATTTTCTATGCGCGCTGGTTCCGGCAGGACGGACGCATCGAACGCTTTGAATATGCCGCGCATCTGGCATTGGGTTCCGATCTGATTGTCAGATACCACGACTTCCCCCGGCAAGAGCAGAGCAGCAAGGGAGAAAAAAAAATCTTTCCTGCTGAAGACGCCCCCCCGGCGGATCATGATTCGTCTCCTTCATCATTCACAATTCCTCTGACGGATGAGGAAGAGTACGGGTTTGACAACTTTTTTTCCGGACAAAAAAACGAACTCGCCGTTTCCATCCTCCGGAACATGCTTGCGGATCTGGAGCGGGGAGCCCTGCCGTACAATCCTGTTCTGCTGCGGGGCCTGCCCGGAACAGGCAAAACGCACCTGCTGCGCGCGGCGGCGGCACGCCTCCGGCGCATCCCCGCCCTGACGGAACAAGGCAAAATCTATGTGCTTTCCGCACCGGATTTTGCCGGGCTGTTCCGCCAGAGTCCGGCCAGACAGGAGGCCGGGCGCGCCATGCTGCGCGGCTGCGCCGCCCTGTGCCTGGACGACGCGCATTTGCTCGTGCGCTCTCCCCAGGCACAGGAGGAACTTTCAGCTCTGATTGACATTCTGGCCGCGAAAAACAGACCGGTGCTCTGCGCATGTTCCTATCTTTCCCCCCGGCAGCGGGCGGAGCTGATCGGGGCCGACGCGGCAGAGACTCCTTCGGAAGAACAACTGACCCCTCCGCTGTTGTCCCGCCTGCGCAAGGGCATAGTCTTGGAGCTGGCGGAAGCCGACCTTGACGTACGTCTGAGCTATGCCAAACATCTGCTCCAGGAGCTGAATCTGAATACTGATCGGGAGACTCCGCTGCTTCTGGCCCGCAGGAGCAAACAAATCCGGCATTTGCACGGCATTATTCTGCGCGTCCACGCCTTTTTCCGCCATACCGGAACAATGCCGGACGAACAGGATTTGGAAGGATTCTTTCGCGCTTCCGGTTCACGCGACAGTCTGACTCCAGAGGCGGTGCTCTCCCTGGTGGCTACGCATTACGGTTTTTCCTCCAAAGAGTTACGAGGAAAAAAACGTGACAATCAGCTGGTGGAAGCCCGACAGGTAGCCATGTACCTGTGCCGGGAACTGTTTGGGGAATCCTATCCTTCACTGGGCCGGATTTTCGGCGGGAAAGACCACAGCACAGTCATGTATGCTGTGAAAAAAATTAGAGAAATTCAAGTTACGAACAAAGATATGCACATTCTGGTAACGGAGTTGACACAACGTTGCCTGAACCGCATATAAGGAGAGAGCACAAACCGTCCTCTTTCCTCGACGTTCATTTCCCTGTGTTGGACGGTTCATAATTTTTCAATATTTTTCACACAGTTATGCAACTTAGGAACATTAAACCCGCACCTAACCCCTACTACAAGGAAAACATATGATCATAACAGTAAAAAAGGAACAAATCATTGATGGCCTTCAAAAGGCCGCTTCCATCATCCCCAGCAAGGCCGGGGCCGCCTACCTGCGTTCCATCTGGCTCCAGGCTTCAAACACAGGGGGAATAAAACGTCTGACACTTATGGCCACAGACGTGAATATCGAATTTACCGGCACCTACCCGGCGGAAGTCCTGGAGGAAGGGCAGGCCGGGGTCAACGGCCGCGCCTTTGTGGAACTGCTGCGCCGCCTTCCCGGCGGCGACATTCAGCTTAAACTGGACAAGGAAAGCAATACGCTTCTCATTGAACAGGGCCGCCGTTCCTACAAGTTGCCCGCCGCTGATCCCGTCTGGTTTCAGGCTCTTCCTCCCTTTCCTGAAGAAGGAGCCGTTCTGTGGGCCGGAGATTTCTTTCAGGACGTCATTGATCGCGTTTCGTTCTGCATCAGCGACGATGACAGCACCGAAGCCTTGTCCTGCCTCTGTCTCAAAAGCGTGGAACCCGGCAAGGTGGATGTGTGCGGTCTGAACGGGCATCAGTTTGCCATGGTTCGTTTTCTGAATGACGAGCTGGCCGCCAAACTTCCCGCCGACGGGTTGCTGCTTCAGAAAAAATACGTCAATGAACTGCGCAAATGGCTGGGAACAGACGAAGTCATGCTCAATATCAGCGAACGCCGCTTTCACCTGCGCACCGGCAGTGGAAGTGAAACCCTGAGTCTGCCCCGATCCGGTTTCATCTATCCGGATCATCTGAGCTTCCTGTCCCGGCTTCAGGCTCCGGATGCTTCCGTTCTCAAGCTCAAGCGCAAGGAATGCCAGGAATCACTGGATCGTCTGCATATTTTCAATAATGAAAGCGATCGCTGCACCTATTTCCAGTTCAGCCCCGCGGAAGTGACCATGCGCGCTCAGGGACAGGAAACCGGATCGGCTACGGAAAACCTGGACGTAAGCTTTTCCGGAAGCCTGGAGCGCATTGCCTTTCCCACCCGTAATCTCATTGATATTCTCGGACATTTTCAATCGGATGAACTGAACTTTACCCTGACCGGAGCCGAAGGGCCCTGCGGCATCTGCGGTGCGGGAGATCCGGATTACACCGTATTGATTATGCCCATGAAAATTGCTGAAACCAGCTATTATGAGGAATAGAGCATTTTGTCATTGAAATGCTCTCGGAGTCGAGCGGAGCGAGGCTCATCTC
>CAJTSU010000259.1 GCA_910579055.1 uncultured Mailhella sp.
AAACAGCGGCCGGAACTCGAGTCCGGCCGCGGGAGTGCAGGGGGAAATGTGCGCAAAATCGAAACGCATCATCCAAGCGGCTTGAAAGCTTTTTTGGATGCGCCGCACACCGGGCAGCGCCAGTCGTCGGGCAGATCTTCAAACCTGGTGCCCGCCGGGATCTTGCCCTTTCGATCCCCCTTGTCGGGGTTGTAGATATAACCGCAGTTGGTCATCTGACACTGCCACATGTCTTTGGGATCGGCCATGCCGGCCTCCTTTTTGTTCGGTTGAAAGTAAAAAGCCCCGCCGGAGGCGGGGCGAAAAGCACAGTATCGCGGAGCGCTCCTTCCGATCAGGCAAGGGCCTGGAAGTACGCCTGAGGATGCGCACAGGCCGGGCACAGTTCGGGCGCGCTGTCGCCTTCATGAATAAAGCCGCAGTTCATGCAGCGCCATACTTTCTTGGCCGGGTTTTTGAATACCTTGCCTTCCTTGATCGCCTCGGCAAAGGCGAGGAAGCGGCTTTCATGGTGGGCTTCGGCCACGGCAATATTGCGCATGACACAGGCAATTTCAGCGAAGCCTTCTTCCTCGGCCACCTGGGCAAATTCGGGGTACATGTGCTGGTGTTCATGGTTTTCACCGGCAGCGGCGGCCAACAGATTGTCGTAGGTTGCGCCGATTACGCCAGCCGGAAACGCTCCGGAAATTTCCACTTCGCCGCCTTCAAGGAACTTGAACAGCCGTTTGGCGTGTTCCTTTTCCTGATTGGCGATTTCTTCAAACGCGCGGGCCATCTCCACATATCCGTCTTTCTTGGCCTGCCCGGCGAAATAGTCATAACGGTTGCGAGCCTGGGATTCGCCGGCAAAAGCGGTGAGCAGATTTTTTTCAGTACGGGTGCCTTTCACAGATTTCATGGAATTCTCCTTCAAAAATGCAGCAAAGTCGCGTGGGGAATAGGATGTATTAAAAATAAGACTCTTTGAGACTAAAGCAAGGCCCGGCTCCGCATTTAATTCCGGAATACCTACAACAAAGCGTTCCGGCGAATACGCGGTAAGGGGCTGTGTTTGTTCATTGGGTCAGACGGCACTCGTCGCACACGCCCTCAAATTCCACACGAACCCCGGTGACGGTGAATCCGTCCACATGGATGGATTCATGGTCAGGAATGGGGCCGCAATCGGAAGGCAGATCGGCCACCTTGCCGCAGCGCATGCACAGAATGTGCCGGTGCGGCATGGTATTGCCGTCGAAACGACGTATTGTTCCCGCGCTGTCGAGACGCAGAACTTCATTGGCCGCCGCCAGCAATTCCAGATTGCGGTAGACGGTGCTGAGGCTGATATGCGGCATGCGCGCCCTGACGCGAGAGTAAAGTTCCTCCGCCGTGGGATGGGTGCACATGCCGCGCAGTTCTTCCAGGATGAGCATACGCTGACGCGTCATGCGTGTTTGAGGTTGGGGCATGCCGGACTCCTCTTATTCATTTTGCTTATCTTTAGCGATAAGGAATATCCCTGTCAAGCCGGAACCGGTTGAGCCCGCGGCAATCAATGACAAAGATTATTTTTTACTCTACCATGGCGCGGTGCTGGAACTCACCTTGACCGCCGGAGGCGGTCAAGGTGAGTTTTCCACTACAGAGCGTAATCTTTATCAGCACATCGGGCTCGCCCCTCAAGCCCAAGCAAAGGAGCAAAGGCATGGACAGACGAACCTTCCTCAAAAGCTCTGCCCTTACCTTGGGTGCACTGGCAACGGGCTGCACCGCAGGACTGGGCAGTGACCCGCTGACTGCTTCTGCCTTGGCATTGTCCTCGCCGCAAACGTACAAGCTGGGCCGTCTGTCCGTGACTGTGCCGGATTTCATGCAGCCGCGGGTGGAAAAATTCTCCTATACATGGGATAGTCGAACACCGAATAACGAATCCCATTATCTGGGGTATCCTCTTTCATTATCAGAACAACCCTATATTAATGCGGCCCATGCGGAAGCAGAATGGCATGATGCCGTGGATACTGTACGAAACGAGAACCACTGTGGTCTTTTATTTGAAGGTTTTGAATGGGATGCAAGTAGCCAGTTTAAAGTTCCCGCATACTTTTTTTGCTTTAAGGGGGATGGCGCAACCTATCAATTTTATATTATTATTCAAGAATCACAATGTTTGCTGCATATAGTGGGAAGAAAGAGTTACCGATACCCAGCCCAACCTGAAAAAGATGCGCTTACTGAAGAAATTCTGCAAATTCTGACAGAATTTTATAAAAAATACCGTCAAGGTCATGATATACACAGGGGAAATATATTTTATACATATTATGGAGAGATAATAGATGTTATATTTAACACCAATGAAAGGATGTCAGTACAGTTCAGTAATACAGAAAAAGATTTGCTATGGGGGATTAATACAAGTATTAATTTTTTTGGCGAAACGGAAAATGATCTCAGAAATTGGATGAAAAGGGGTGGGAGGCCAGGATTCTCCCGCGCAAGGATGAGAGACATCCCCAATTTTCCGGGGAAAGGTTATGAGACTCTGGAAAAAAATAACAATACATCTTTATATTTTCTTGAATTAGACTATGCAGGCTTGTATTTGGATACACATATCCCTTCATTTCATATGTTTGCAACTAAAAAACCATCTGTTGATATGGATATTTTTCTTGAAATGTGGGAAGTAATACTGGCTGATATTCGTCCTTTGCAGCAGGAAAATTTTCGGAGTACAAAGCTATAGTGCAAAACAATGTTCAGAAACATAATATTTTTGGATTGCACTGGCAGACTCATTCACACATCCCGACCGGGCGTTTGGCGTTGGCAATTACAGCGTGGTGTTGAAACCAACCTTGACCGCCGGAGGCGCGAGCGAGCCGGCCGTGGGTACATTTGCCGCCCTGATGCCGGGCAAAACCGTACATGCCCACTAGTGTTGCGTCCATGAAATAAATAGATATAATGAACCGCAGATAAGGAGT
>CAJTSU010000260.1 GCA_910579055.1 uncultured Mailhella sp.
GTTCCGTGAAATTAAATCCCAGCCCCGAAGCCTGTTTCATGAATATATCCGCGAAACGGCCCTGAAACTTTCCGCCCGCCAGAGTTTTGTCCCTCAGATTCCGCGCGAACTGCTCGAAGTGTTCCCCGGCGTTCAGGGCGTTCTGCCCCTGATTCTCCCGCATGTAGCGTTCCCGCTCCGCCGCAAGCTCCGTGTTCATGTCCGCAAGGGATTGTTCCACGCGCGTAGTTTCGTTCTGCACATACTCCTTGACGGCAATATCCGTCAGTTTCAGACCGCTTTGCAGCATGGCGGCCAGAGTCCTGTCCTCCGCCCTGCCGGATACGGTACGGAGCGCTGGCTGATTGCCGGGATTTATCCCGCCCGCCTGTATGCGCCGGGGAGCGCTATTGTAAGTCTGGATGCGGATCATTCTCACACCTTATTTCAGTTTGGGAATATTCCTGATACTCTTGCTTTTGCTACCCAAAGTTCCGGCCAGTCCTTCCGTTCCTCCAAACCCTCCGGCCATGGAATACACGCCCAGCCCGGAAGTCAGCCCGGCCAGCCCAGCGGTGAGCAGGGTCGAGCCAAGCCCCTGCACCGTGCTTTTGTAATAGCTGGCCTGATGGTCATAGTTGGCCGCGTTGGTCAGAGCGGCGTTCACGTTCTGCCGTGTCTCCCAGTCAGCCACATTCTTCTGATAGCTGTTCAGCGCCACATCCGAGGCATAGCGCGAGGCGTTGCCCGCGAACACGTCCGCCGCGCTCCCGGAACTCATGTCCACGCCCAGCGCGCCGAAACTTGCCGCATTCCCGGCCTGCATATCGGCATACGCCCGCGTCAGGGCGCTGCGCTCCCGGTCAATATTCTCCGCTTCAATGCGGCCTTTCTCCGCCGTGATTTTCGCCTGATTGCGCGCGGCCTGGGCGTTGGCTTCCGCCGCCTGCGCCTGATATTCCGCATCTTTGTTGGCCTGGCTGGTGGACACAATGCTGGAAACAGCGGAAAGCCCGCCCGCCGCAAGAGCAAGAGTTGCAGCCCCCATATTACCAACCTCCCTTGCCCGAATACGCGGAAACATCCATGGCCGTGAGCAGGGCAAGAATCGTCAGCGGCGTGGCGCTGCTTACTTCCATGAACAGCGGGGACTCGTCCGCCCATCCGCCGCAGACATCCAGCGCCAGATCGGTTCCCTCACTGAAAAAGGGCCGCGTCTTGAACGCTCCGGAAAGAATGTTTCTGTCCACAATGGGCACAAGGTTCCCCTCCAGTCCGGCCATGAAGGACATGCTGCGATAGATGCGCAGCCGGGAGGAAAGTATTTTTCGGTTGTGCATCATGGTGGAACCCTGCTGGGTCTGAATCTCCGGCAGATTGGGGATAATGCGGGAAGTGTAGGGCAGCCCCGCATGCACGGATTTCGCCGCGTTTTTCAGCGTCAGTTCTCCGGCATCCGATACCCGCAGCCCGTCAATGGTGCCGCCGTCAGCGAAGACCTGCATTTCCCGTCCCGCGAGATGGGAAAGCCCGCTGAAGCGCCGCGCGGCCTCACCCCGGTAGTTCAGGGCGCTGTCCAGAAAATACGCTTCCGCGAGGTCATCAGAGTCAAAAAAGGGTTCCAGTCGTTCCACAAACACCGCATCGCCCCGCCGCACAAGGAACCAGAGCTGATCATCCGGCACACCGGGAATGCCGGTCACATCCAGAAATGCTCCGTCCGTCTTATGCCGATGCCAGCCGATGATTTCCTGTTCCTTCATGTAGGTAAGCCCGGCCATGCTCCCGTCGCTCATGACGCACCACAGCACGCTGAACGGTTCCTGCTGGTATGCCCATGCCGCGATTTCCACATCCTTGACGATATGCCGGGCCAAAATGGTCAAATCCTGCCCCAGGTACTTGTCCGCGCTATAGTTATAGGCAAATTCCCGCACAGCCCCGGAGCCGCGCTGGACATACAGAACGCTTCCGCCCACGGACAACGCCGGGACGGCATCACTCCCCCCGTTGGTGGTCTGCAATTCAAACGAAACGGAAGACGGCGTCAGAGCCACACCTTCGGAAGGCGAGAGCGTCCATTCACTTCCTTCCGTGCCAAAGGCAAGAGACGTCCTGTCCGGCTGAAGCCAGACAATGCGATTGGCCTGCGTGGCCGCAAGCGTGACTTCCATGGCGTCGTCATCCTTGGGCGGCACGGAAGCGGCCATGCTTTCAAACTCTCCGGAACGGGAAAGCCAGATGGTGATTGGCCTGTTTTTCGTTGAGGCGAAGCCGAGCCGCTGCTGATGAAAGAATACCTGGGAAGGGTAATTGCCCACTCCCGGAAAAGGATTCTTGTATTCGACCGGTGTGTCCTCTGTATCCGCCCCGATATTCTTGTCGTCGTAATATGTTTCTCCGGCATCCGCCCGTCCGATAAAGCCATACATGCCCGTCTTGCGCTTGTAGATGCGATAGCCTTCCGCCCCAGCCACAGGCGTCCACGCAATACGGATATGGTAATCCACAGAGTTCAGCGCCTCGGCTTCGATGACCGCGGCTTCCGATGCCTGCGACTCCGAACCGTTTTTGTCTATCGCTGTAATCCTGTAGGCATAGTCTGTCTTTGACGGAGACTTCGGCTTGTCATCGGCGGCTCGCTTGTCGAGGATGGAGAGCGTCGGCTTGCCCGGCGTGGCCAGCGTGGGAAGAAAGGTCAGCGTTTCCCAGCGCCAGTCGTCATCGGCATACCGGGAGAGCTTGCACGGAGCATAGTCCGGATGCGCAAAAAAAAGCACATCGGCGGACTGCGCGAACCGCAGCGCCCGCAAATCGGCGGCGGCAAAGGGAGTGGCAAGTTCCATGACCGCGCCGTTCTTCGTCACCATGCTCCCGTCCGGGAG
>CAJTSU010000261.1 GCA_910579055.1 uncultured Mailhella sp.
AGGCCTGTTTTGCGCAAGCAGGATGTGTTTAAATATAAAATAGATGATCAGTAAAGGATGCTGATGGGAATCCCCTTTCCTCCGGCCTGACATTCCCGCAGGCGACCAAGGCGTTATGGGGAATGGCCTTTCCTGAAAACCCTGCACAGGTGGATATGGAGGCATGGGTACTGGCCCTGTCCATGACTGACGCCACGGCGTTTGGCCCATATCTTCCGAATGAAAGCATCCTCAATGCCTGTCTGAGCAACGCAAGAGACATATGGCAGATACAGGAACAGTTTCAACGGGGAGAACTGGAGGTGGACGGACTGCCTGTACCGTCAGGCTTTCATCCGCTTTGCTCCTGCTGTGATGCAAGCTCCGACTGTCCAAAATTTGCCGGAGTAGCCCATCCAGAACTGGAATCCTCACTGACAGAACTCACACACTGGAAAGATGAACGCTCCGTGTTGGATGAAAAAATCAGGGAACGGGAGGGGATGATGAAGGAATGGTACGCCCATGCGGATATTCAGGGACGATGGATTGAGGCTGGCTCTACGCGGTTTCGTGTCACGCAAAGTCCCGGCAGACGGACGCTCGACAGGGATAGTCTTGCCGGAGAACTTGTCGAACTGTTTCATGTGGGAAGCATGGATGATGTCGATGTTCCCGCCCTCATTGCCCGCCATGAAAAAATCGGTGCGCCTTCCGCACGGCTTTTTATCAATACCACAAGCAAACAGGAGAAAACACATGGGATACAGGTCTGATATCGGGCTGGCTCTCACTCAGTCAGCGGTGCAGAGGATGCACCAAAAACTGAACACCCTGGATAAAAATTCCGAGGCATTCTCAGTCATTACAGATTTCATTGCCTACGCGGACAAGCACTATGAGGATACTGACTCCGGTGCTGAAGTCTATCTGTGGGAGTGTGTCAAATGGTATGAGGAGTTTTCTGATGTGAGCTTTATCGAAAATCTGCTGGCGGAACTCGACTGGAAGGATTTTCTGTTCATACGCATTGGCGAAGATTATGACGACACAGAAGTAAGGGGAGATTTTTGGGATAATCCTTTTGCCCTTGAAATCAACAGAGGTATCAGCATTATCTCTGCCTGTGACAACAACGGAGAATGTTGACAGATTACTATAATCGGATATTCTGAAAGTAAGATTTCCTTGCTTTTATGGAGGTATACATGCTTGCCAAGGTTACAAGTAAAAATCAGCTTACTCTTCCAAAGGCCATGCTTCAACAGGTTGGAACTCCTGAATATTTTGAGATAGCCATGATAGATGGCCGACTCATCCTGACACCCGTAACGCTCCAGAAATCCGATGCTGTGAGGAATAAGCTGGAGAAATTGGGGATTTCGGAACAGGATATTCAGGATGCTGTAATCTGGGCCCGAAACCGTGGGGAATAGTACACATGAACAGTTCCTGCCCCCGCGTGGTTCTTGATACAAACTGCATGATATCGGCGTTGCTCTTTTCGCACGGAGTCTTGGCACAACTGCGTACACTTTGGCAGGAAAAAAAGTTCGTACCTCTTCTGTGTCCGTCTACTGCCAAGGAGCTGATTCGAGTCCTGTGCTACCCCAAATTCAAGCTGTCGCCCGAAGATATTCAGGAAATTCTCAAGGATATCCTCCCGTGGGCGGAAGTCGTTGAATTGTCACTCAGTCCTACCGAGGTCGATTATCTGCACCATCTGAAAGATCCAAAAGACACGGATTTCATACTTCTCTCCGAGCAGGAAAAAGTATCCGCGTTGGTTTCCGGCGATAAACATCTTCTGGAACTGAGGCCACACGCATCAGTTTCTATTATGCTTCCCATGGAATTTATTGAATTACTCAGCGGAACTTCACCCATTCAATGCTAATCCGATAAACACATTCACTGAAAGCCCTGTCCTCCTGTGAGGATGGGGCTTTTGCTTTTGGGAGGAACTATGTCTCACCCTGTCCAACTTGACGCCGGACAAATATTCAGCGGCAAGTCTTCCGGCACAATGATTTCAGGATACGATCAGCCGTCAGAATACACTCCGAAAATTGATCCGAAGTATGTGTTCCATGAATCCAGCCGGGATGTGATCGTCTGGTTTCTCATGCGGAATCCTGACCCGCTGTATATCTTCGGGCCGACTTCCGCCGGGAAAAGCAGCCTTGTCCGGCAGATTGCGGCACGTCTGAACTACCCTGTCTATGAAACAACCGGACATGATCGCCTTGAGTTCCCTGATCTCGTGGGTCATTTGTCTGTGAAAAACGGCAATATGAGCTTTGAAGACGGCCCGTTGGCTCTGGCAATGAAACGCGGAGGGATATTTCTGTTCAATGAGGCTGATTTGTGTTCTCCGGCAACCCTCGCGGGACTGAATACCATCCTTGACGGCTCTCCTTTTTGCATCGCTGAAAACGGAGGAGAGCTGGTCAAACCCAACCCCATGTTCCGATTCATTGTCACCGCCAATTCCAACGGGGGGAGCGATGAAACAGGACTCTATCAGGGAGTCATGCGCCTGAATCTCGCATTCATGGACAGGTTCATGGTGGTCAAAATGGACTATCCCGCCCCGGATGTTGAATGCGCCATGCTAAGCAGAATGTTTCCGACAATCCCTGCTGAAATCATGGAGAAAATGGTTGATTTCGCCAATGACGTGCGAAAGCAGTTCATGGGAAATTCAGCAGCTCATGACGCTTTGGACGTTACGCTGTCCACGCGAACGCTCATCCGCTGGGCGGAACTGACGGTAGCCTTTCAACCTCTGGCGAAGCAGGGCATCTCACCTGTCCGATACGCTATGGACAGGGCATTGGGATTCAGGGCTTCCACAACCAGCCGCGCCGC
>CAJTSU010000262.1 GCA_910579055.1 uncultured Mailhella sp.
GCCGAAGTCCGCCAGGTGCGGCATGGCGGAGGATGCTCCGTGGCGCAGCACGATTTCCTTTTCCTCGTCCCGTTCGGGGTAGCCCATGACGATCTTGAACAGGAACCTGTCGAGCTGGGCTTCGGGCAGAGGATAGGTTCCCTGCTGCTCAATGGGGTTCTGCGTCGCCACCACCATGAAATCCCGCCCCAGCTCATGGGTCTGGCGATCAATGGTCACAGCGCGCTCGCCCATGGCCTGCAGCAGGGCCGCCTGCGTCTTGGGCGGGGTGCGGTTGATTTCATCCGCCAGCAATATCTGCGTGAAAATCGGCCCCTTGGTCAGAGTAAAGGAATTGGTCTGAAAATTGAACAGATTGGTTCCCAGCACGTCGCCCGGCATCATGTCCGGCGTGAACTGGATGCGCCCGAACTCCAGATCCAGCCCGGCGGCAAAGGCCTGGACAAGAAAGGTCTTGCCGGTGCCCGGCACGCCTTCCAGCAGGACGTGTCCGCCGCACAGCAGGCTGGTCAGCAGCAGTTCAACGGCCTCTTCCTGGCCGACGATGACCTTGCCGATTTCGGCTCTGACGGCGTCAACGAGTCTGTCCACGTGTTCCAGCGTCATGCAGTATCTCCTCTTTCCATTGATGCATGTTTCCGGCAAGGGTGAACAGCCGCTCAAGGGCGCGGCGCCCCCCTGACGGCGTGCGGTCGATTTCGTTCAGTATCTCCGCGCAGGATGCCTCAACGCCGCGCGCCCGCCCGATGCTGTCAAGCCAGGCCGTCAGCGCGCGCTCATCCAGCCCCGGCGGGGCATGCAGCGCGCGCCCGGCGGCCCGCAGGGTCATCCGCGCATACCGCCGCAGAGTCGTGTCCTGATACCCGGCATAATCCAGCATTCGCGCGCTGTTGGCAATCAATTCCTCCGTGCCGAAGGCGCAGGCCGGGGCCGCGCTGCGGCACGCCGAAACGCCGCGCCCCCGCCAGAGCCAGAAGCGCGCCAGAAGCGCAGATCAGCAGGACGACAAGGGAAAACGGAAAGCTGAACAGCAGCCGGAGCGAGGTGTCTTCCGGCTGGCGGAAGCCGTGCAGGCTTTCGTCAAATACCACAGGCGATCCGGCTCGCCCCGGCCCCTCCCCGCGTATCGCGGCGAGCAGCGCGATCATGAACGCCGCGTTGTCTCCCCGAACCAGGCCGTGATTGGAGAGGACATCCGGATCGGACAGTACCCATACGCGGCTCCCTCCCTCCCGGAGTTCGCCCACCAGCATGCCCGCTTTCGTGCCCACCACGGGCCGCATCTTCGCAGAGCGCACAAGCTGAACCACCTCGCCCCCCGACGGCGTGACGCCAAGCTCGTTGACCGTCCATGCGGAAGGCCACAGGGTACGGACAACTGTTCCCGTCGCGTCCGCAAAGGTCAGATACACCCGCGCGGCCTCGTCCACCGGCAGAGGCCGGGCTTTCACAATCCGGCCGGGATGCTTTTCATCCTTCACACCCCGCCATTTCGGCAGTACCAGCAGCCGGCAGGGGGCAAACAGCAGCTCCGCCCCGCTTTCCGCCGGCAGGCGACTATCCGGCTCGGCCAGCACCAGCAGCGCGCCGCGCCCCCGGGGAATCGGCTGCCCTCCGAGCCTTCTGCTCAGCGGGAAATCCAGACGCCGCAGCATTTCGTACAATACGGCATGCCCCACGGCGGAAGCGTTGTAGCTGTTCGTTATGGACGCTGAAACCGCGCGCGGCGCGGTATCGTACGCGGGCAGCAGCACGGACAGTGCGAACAGCAGCACACCGCAGGAAAACAGAACAAGCAGCGCGGATCGGGAAAACGGAACGCCGCTCACGCTGTCCCTCCCGCGCGGAGCATACCCTTCAGGCGTTCAAAGTCGCGGCGGCAGGCGGCATATTCCTCCGCATCCGGCTCATGCGGCCCGAACCAGGAAACTTCCACCCGCCCGATAATTTCCCCGAACAGGCGGCGCTGCTCCTGCGGCAGTTCCAGGCCGCGAAGCAGCTCCCGGCTGGTCAGGGAGGCGGCGAACCCCGCCCCGGATCGCAGCCGCAGTTCCTCCAGCGTCCGCAGCAGCAGCACATGAATGGCTTCGGCGTAATTTCCGCACACGGCCAGAGCGTCGGCCTCGCCGCCCGCCCTCTCCATACGCGCGGCCGACGCGGCGGAAGCTCCGGGCGCGGCGGGCTGATCAGCCTTCGCCCGGATATGCCGGGCACGGCTGAAACTCCACAGATTATCGCGCACATGAAAAAGCGCCACGCCGAGCATGACGGCAAGGGAACCCCACAGCAGCCAGCGTGCCGCGTTCCTGATATTCCGGGGATCACCGATAGTGCGGGGAAGAGTATCGGATGAAACGCCGCTTTCCGGTTCCGTCTTCTCCGTCACGTCCATGCTTTCTCCATCCGGCATGACGGTCTGCGCGCCGACTTCACGCACGGCCTGTTTCAGAGCGATGTCTATGATACGCGCCTCAGGCAGAGCAGCAGCCGGGGCGGCAGGAAAGGCCGGGGAAGGAGCCGCAGCGCGGGAGGGCGCACAAAACCCCGCTGTGCCATACAAAACAACAAGAAAAAGCCCCACAGCCAGGGCAAGAATATCATTTCGCACAGCCATGCCCTCCCCTGACACTCGGTTCCAAACCGTGCTCGGACTGATGCCCCCCCGCTTCGCGGAATCCGCGCCCTCCAGGCCACAAGCAGCGTGGCGGAAAGCATGTTTCAATCCACAGTCGCCCCATCCTGCGACTGACTCCGCGGCCGACGGATA
>CAJTSU010000263.1 GCA_910579055.1 uncultured Mailhella sp.
CCCTCGCCCCCGCACTTCAAAAGGCCGCCAGGATAAATATCCGGCGGCCTTTTGTTTTTAGCGCTGTTTGAGGTCTGTCGCAGAAATCCGAATCTGAAAAAGCGTGTGGAAGAAGCACTGAACAGGCTGTTGCCCAGTTCGCCACGGCATGTCCCGCATACGGGCAAGTCCGGGCCAGCACCGAACTGCGCAAGTAAGGCATGTTCGTTTCTCCTTCTAGAGGGCGCTCCATGCAGACCGAAGCGCAGGTACAGGCTCTGGAGCGTAAGAAGCAGGATGATAAGGCATCCGGCGAGTGAGCCATCATCCTGCATCTAACCTCTCCTCAGCACAGGGCTTTTTGCTTCTTCTGTCTTGAGTTTTTCCATCTCGGCCTGTACGTCGGCCATGAACTCCGAAGGATTTAAACCCAGGGCATCGCAAAGGTAAAAGACGGCGTTCATGGAAGGGCTTTTAATACCTTCTTCCAAATGCGTTATATGAACACGAGCGATCATGGCTTCTTCCGAGAGTTTTTTCTTGCTCATAGAAAGTTCAGCCCGCCGCCGGCTGAGGACACGAGCGATAGCACGAGAAAGATGAGGATAGTTTTCCATCCTTATACGGTAACAAAATTCTTGACACAGATATGAAGCTAAAGCTACATGAAGCTATTACTTCATAGTTTTGCCCCATACCGGGAGGATCGCATGAAAACATCATGGCTGGCGGCATTTCTGGCCGTCTTGTTCGGAACAACGGCCTACGCTGAAACTTTTGATGATCCATCGAAAGAACAGGAGGTAAACGGAAGCTATAGCTGGACGCTTTCGGGTGACAGCACAGTCAAATATGTGAGTAGTCCCCAGGATAACCCCGGTACGCTTGACATCGGCGCATATACGCTGAATATGGCAAACGCTTCCGGGGAAGAGTTCTGGGGGACGCTCGAAGGCGGCGGAACGATCAACATGACGCTGACCTCGGATGGCGGCTATAACTTCATCGGAAACGGCAGCAACTTTAGGGGAACCATTTCCGTAACCGGCCCGGAAGTTTTTACTCTCCAGAGGAATCTTGCGGGAAGCGTTTCCATCGGTTCTGGCACTGGATTCAGCATCGGTATGGACAATGTGAATCTGAGCGGAACGCTGACGCTTGGCGATAACTCGTGGTATGTGGTCGCGGCAAATGCTTCCGGCGGAGCCGCCACGCTCACGGCGGGAGGGCTGAACATCGGCAACGGAGTCCGGGTTGCCATCGGCAAGACAAATCCTTCTGATTACATCTGGACAAATGATCTGAAACAGGGGAGCTATACCATCATTGAAACCACCGCTCCCATCAGCGGAAAATTTGAAGATGGCGTCTACACCGAGGCAGGCGGATTCTCTGATGTCAATATAGGTTCGCCGCTTGTTGACGCCAGCCTTGATCAGCAGGAAAACAAGATCGTCTTAACAGTGACGGCCAAAGAAGGTGAAATCACTGTCCCTGGTGTTTCGGCGGAAAGTAATACGCTGATTAATGCTATAATGAATTCTGGTTCGGAGTTACAAATATACTTTTCCGACCCTACTATTACTCCTGAAAATCTGCAAACTTTCGGCAAGGAAATGGACACCGCGCGAGGCTCAATTTCCGCCGCCTCAAGCATGGCCGTGAACACCGCCGCGCCCACCAGCATGGCCCGGCTGGACAGTCTGAACAGCGGTGGGGCAACTCCCGGCACGGCGGTGGGAGCTTTTTCGCCGTTGAACACCTCGACATCCTCGATGAACATATCCGCATCAGGATTCGCTGAGCTGGAACAGTACCGTGCCGTTCCCCGCGCGATTTCTCCCTATGCGCGGATGATGGCGCAGGCGGTGGGCTCTTCCGGTGTTGTCAACGGGTTGTGGGCGCGCCCTGTATATTGGCACACGCATAATGAAAGTGAAGGGAGCAGCCCTGCTTCCAGCATTGACGGACTCGGCTTCGTGGCCGGCTATGATCTGTCTTTCGGCCCGGCCATGCTCGGTGTTTCCTATGCGTATTCCCATGCGTCGCTGGATATGACCGGAGTTGATGGCGACATGGATGAGCATACGGCGGGGCTTTACGGCAGTCTCAAACTTCCCGCTGAGTTTCTGCTCAAGGCATGGGCCGGCTACTCGTGGCAGTCGTATGACATTGATCGTTCGCTGTCCGGGATAAGTAATCTCAATGGGGGAACCTACAATCGGGACAGTAACGGCCATACGTGGTCCGCAGCGCTTCAGCTTTCACGAGAATTTTCAGCAGGAGAAGGATTCGGAGTCACTCCTTTTGCGGGAGTCAACGTCACATGGCTCCGCGAAGATGGGTACTGGGAAAAGAGTTTACGCGGAGCTTCTGATGCACTTGCTCTCGGTGTGAAGCACTACAGCGATACCCGTGTTCATTCTCTTGTGGGCGCTGATTTCGTCTATTCGGCGTCCCATTGGGACGTCAAGGCTCGCCTTGGATGGGATGCGCGTCTTTCCGGTGATGATCGGGCCGCCCGTGATTACCGTCTGACGGGTATTGACTGGCAGCGTTCTTTGGGAACGGAAGCAGACAAACACAGCGCGGTTCTCGGTTTGTCCGGAAGCTGGCATTTGCCCAGCAAACCTGAACTGTCGTTCTATGGCGGCTATGATGCCACTCTTGGTTCCCGCAGCCAGACCCATGCCGTGACTGTCGGCGCGCGGTATGAGTTTTAGAGCATTTTCTTTTTGAAAATGCTCCCGGAGTCGAGCGAAGTGAGACTCCGT
>CAJTSU010000264.1 GCA_910579055.1 uncultured Mailhella sp.
GGCTTTTCACATGATCAGGCGTGAACGCGAGGCGGGAATCATGTTCTCCGGCGAGTACAGGGCGACGCGCCGGAAAGATCGCCGTTTCTTACACGTCCAGCCCGGCGTGCCAGCCCTGATAGATGGCGGTAGTGATGGTGGAGGGGCGCACGGCATCGCCGATGACGCGCACAAAGGGCGCCGCGTCGAGCAGGGCGTCATGCTTGCGGGAGCGCTGTCCCACGGCGCAGATGACGGTGCGTCCTTCCATAAGTGTTTGCCGCCCTTCGGCGTCGCGGCAGAGCAGCCCTTCCGGTGTGACGGCCAGCCCGGTGTGGGAAGTCCGCACGTCCACCAGTTCCTCCAGCTTGCGAAGCAGAATGGGACGATGCCGGATGTTGGCGTCGGGGGCGACTTCGGGGCGCATTTCCACCAGCGTCACCTTTTTGCCTTCCCGCGCAAGATGGATGGCGCACTCGCACCCGGCCAGCCCGCCGCCGAGCACCACCACGGTGTCGGCGCATTCGTTTTTGCGACGGTAGTAGTCGTTGACGATGATGACGTTTGATCCGTCCATGCCGGGCAGAGGCGGAACAATGGGTTCCGAACCAACAGCTATGATGACGGCATCGGCCTTTTCCCGTTCGGCATAGGCGGGCGTGACTTCGGTATTCAGGCGTATTTCAACCCCTTCCAACGCCATCTGACGGCTCAGGGTGAGGCCGAGCCGGTACATCTCCTGCTTGAAGGGCAGAGCCTGTTCACTGCGCAGAATACCGCCAAGCTCGGCTTCCCTTTCGCAGAGCGTCACCTTGTGACCGCGCCGCGCCGCCGCGATTGCGGCCTTCATGCCTCCGCAGCCCCCGCCGACAACCAGAACCTTTTTCGCGCGGCGGGCGGGCGGAACAGGCGGGTCGGATTCACGTCCTATGCCCGGATTCACGGTGCAGCGCCGCGTTCCCGTGACGGGCCGCTCGGCCATGCACACGAAACAGCGCAGGCAGTGGGTGATTTCGTCGTCGCGGCCTTCCATGACCTTGGCGGGAAGCTCCGGATCGGCTATGAGGGCGCGGGCCATTTCCACCACGTCGGCCTTGCCGGAGGCAATGATTTCTTCCATGTGGGCCGGATCGTTGAGTGCGCCTATCGTGGCCACAGGAGTTCCGACGCGCTTTTTGATTTCGGCGGCCAGATACACATTGCAGCCATGGTCGGAGAACATGGAGGGATGGGTATCGAAAAAGCCGAACTGATAGGAACCGGCCGAAACGTGGATGAGATCCGCCTTGCCCTCCAGCAGCCCCGCTATTTCTATGCCCTCATCCAGCGTGTAGCCGCCCTCGAAAAGCTCCGATCCGCTTATCCGTACTTCAATGGGAAAGCCGGGGCCAACGGATGCCCGCACGCTGTCCATGATTTCCATGAGAAGCCGGGAACGCCCGGAAAGGCTTCCGCCGTACTCGTCCGTGCGCCTGTTGAAATACGGAGACAGGAACTGGTTGATAAGCCAGCCGTGCCCGGCGTGGATCATCACCATCTCGAAGCCTGCCCGCTTGGCCAGCGCGGCCTTTTCGCCGTAAGCCGCCACGATGCCGGCCAGCTGTTCGCGTCCGAGCGCCCGCACGGGTTTGCCGTCAGGCCGGACTCCGTCGCTGGGGCCGTATTGCGTGAGCCCCTGTTTCTTGTCCCTGTCCACCAGATAGGTGCCCGCATACTGCCCGGAATGGGAGAGTTCCACACTGGGGATGGCGCCGTGGCGTCGTATGGCATCCGCCGTCATGGTAAAGCTCGCCAGCGAGCCGGGGGTCTGGAGTTCCAGATGCAGCATGTGCGAGGCGTCCGTTTCCGGGTGCACCACCAGCTCGCTTACGGTGACATTGGCGGCTCCGCCCCGGGCGCGGTTTTCATAAAAGGCCCGCGTCCCCGGCCCGGCGCAGCAATCCCAGGTGATGTCAGTGGCACCGGTGGGGGCGGCAAACATGCGGTTGCGGAACGTGACGCGTCCCAGCTGGATGGGCGCGCTCAGGCGGGGATATTTTCTGATCATGGAAGCTCCCTGTGCGGAGGTGAAAAGGCGGAGCATTTCTGCCCGTTGATTTTTCGAGCATTTCGCCGTCGAAATGCCCTGCGGAGTGGTGAAACCTGAGGGCCGGAACGCAGGAACCTGGCCGGCAGATACGTTCAATAGCCGCCCTGTCCGCCAATTGACTTCGCGGACGGCGGACAGGGATATGCGGACGGCCCTCTCTGAAGGGGGAGGGGTAGTCCATAAAGGAACTTTTACTGCATTATCGCGGCAGGGAAAGATTTTTGTAAAGTCGAAATATTCACATGCCCGTTTGATGGTTCAATACACAGTCGCCCCTTTTGCCAGATAACTCCGCAACCGCCGGAGGCGCGCCGCGTTCAGCGTTCGGGCGGTGTGTAGAGGTAGACGCCCCCTCCGGGGCGTTGCGGCTGGGGCCGCATGCCGGGGAAGTGCATGGGAGGACGCGGCCTCGGCGGCCGCTGAAAATCGGGATCGGGGCGGAATCCCGGCATGTGTGGAGGACGCGGCGGCCAGGGATGATCCGGCCTCGGCCTGTCGGGGAAAGGGCGCCCCGGATGGTGGGGAGGGTATCCCGGCTGAGGCCGGATGCCGGGGAAGGGCAGGGGCGGGCGCGGCCCCGGCGGCCGCTGGAAATCAGGATCAGGGCGAAATCCC
>CAJTSU010000265.1:0-820 GCA_910579055.1 uncultured Mailhella sp.
GGCGGGCTTGCCGCATTTGCCCTCGCTGGTGAGCCAGGTGCACACCGGCCCTCCGGTCAGGGTGCACAGGCTGTCCTCAGCCTGCAAAAAGTCGCAAACCGCGTCCGCCCGTTTGCCGGGCCGGGCCGCGCGCTTGCCGTCGTCATGCTTTGTCATGTCGTTCTCCTTTGCATATTTGCTTCTGGCCTTGGCCGCCGGGTCCGCGCCGATGGGGCAGAGGCTTACCTCCTTCACGTCCCAGTCCGTCACCACGCGCAGGGGGCCGCTGAACTCCCGGCCCTCCACCCGCACTGTCCTGCCGTCCTCAATCCACACATGGGCGTTGACGCTGTAGCCGACGCTGACGTCGGTCAGGTGTCCTTCCCTCACCTTGACAAAGGCCTTTTCGCCTTCCTCCGTGCCGGAAAACACCGCCCGCCCGATCAGCTCCGCCCCCTGTGTGCCGAAGTCGCGAAAGCTCCCCAGCACACTGCCCACGCCGATATATTCGTGCGAGTCAAGCAGAGGCACCTGCCGCGCTTCAGGCATCCGCACACCGCTCATGAGCAGCACCTCGGGAACCGTGTCCCATCGCTCCCAGTCCCATACGGGAACCGGGGCCTCCGTGGCCGCGACGAACTCCACGCTGCGAGCCGCCTCGTCCACCGTGGCCGGCGCGCTGCGCAGGCGCAGCGGCGCGGAACGCGAGGCCATGCGTTTTTTTTCAGTCATACTATGCTCCTTTGCGGGGCGCTGCCCCGCGCCCCGGCAGGGGCATGATGCCCCTGCACCCTCTCCAGAATGAGGGGCCCGGGGGAATCATTCCCCCGGCGGGGGCGTG
>CAJTSU010000265.1:830-2679 GCA_910579055.1 uncultured Mailhella sp.
CCCCCATTATCTTTTATGTCTTCCGGCGTTTCCGCCGCGCCCAGATACGCCGGATTATTGCGCGGGCTGGGCAGGGGCGTGTCCGCCGCCGGGGCAAGCCCGGCCTCAGCCAGCTTGCGCGCCCATTCCTGCCGCTGCCGGATGACCTCGTCAGGGTCGCCGCCGGCGGACATAATCACCTGCTGGGGGGAACGGAACCCGTTGCTGACCGCCAGCACGTCCGCGTTGCCGTCGCGCAGCGGGTCGACGCTGGGCAGCCCGCCGTGGATCCACAGCCCCGCGCGGTACAGCTCCGGGTTGTGCCAGTAACCGGGATAGAGATCGGGGCGGGTCAGAGCATCGCAGTCCATCCAGGCCAGCAGCACCGGCGCGATGTGCTGGTGCTCCACCAGCTGCTTGTGCGGCACAAGAAGCATCTGGGCGTCCACGCGCGAGGCCTTGAGTGTGGAATAGTTCACGCCGGTGTAATCCCCGCTGATAACCTCATAGGGCACGTCGCAGGTAATGCTGACCATGCGGTGCACGCTGCGGGTAAAGCGCTCGTAGGCGTCGCCGGGCCGGGCGGGAGGGGAAGCCAGCTGCACGGATTCACCGGTGCGCAGCCACTCGATGATGCCGTTTTCCAGCCGCTCGGAAGGCCCCGGACGTTCGGAGCCGGCTCTGCCCGGCACGCGGATGCCGCACGCGGCCTGGGCCAGCTGGGGATCTTCCGAGGTGACAAAGGCAATGTATTTGCTTTGCATCTTGGCCGCGTCCAGCTCGCTCTGCGAGTAGTCGGCCAGGGCGCGCGCAAACAGAATGGCCGGGGCCAGGGGCGTGATTCCGCGCAGCTGGCCGGGCCGCAGCGTCTGAAAAATGTGCAGCATGTCGCGGGCATCCACGCGGGACACCCTGCCCGCATAGCCGTCGTCGGTCACATGATAGGCCAGCACTTCCCCCGAACTCTCCCGGTATTCCACGCCGGAAAACAGCTGCACGCCATCCCTGTCGGCCTGGAAGCGGGTCAGGTCGGTCAGGCGGTCGGCTTCAACGGGCAGCAGGCAGAAAGGATTGATGCGCCAGCGCTCGCCCGGCCCGCGATACGCCTTGACGAAAAAGGCCTCGCCGCATTCCAGCATCTGGCGGCACATGAGGCGCTGCATTTCGTACCAGTGCAGGCGGCGGGAAATATCGGCGTCGCTCTCCATCCACGCCCGGAAGCGCAGCTCTATCATGCGCCGCGCGACATGGTTGGGGGAGCCGTCGGGCAGGATGGCCATGCTCTGAAAACGCGCGCCCTGCCCGAGTACATAGGCGGTATATCCCGTCACCGCCCGGCCGAAGGGCGGGAAGTTGCGCACCAGGTCGCGCACGCGGGAGCGCAGGCGCGGGCTTGCTCCGTGGATGAGCACGTTGACGGCCTGACTGGCGAACTCCCAGTTGTCCAGGCGCGACAGCTCGGCCCCGGCATAGCCGGAATAGCGCTTGAGCGTCTTCAGCGCGTTTTTGAAGCGGCGTTGCCCGTACCAGGAAAGAAGACCCATTATCCCCTCCCCCCGTCGGCCGCATAGGTCCGCCCGTGGTAGGCGGGCACACCGCTTTCCACCGCGGCCTGATCCGTGACCCAGGCCAGGATTTCCCGGAACTCGGAAAAGCTGCGGTAGGTAATGGAACGCGAAGACCCGGCAGTGGACAGGGAATAGCTCGAAACCTTGCGCCAGTTGCCGGAGGCAAGGTCTTCAAGCATTTGCCCCTTGAGGGCTGTCCATGTTGTGAAAACGGCGGCCATGACATGCTCCTTCGTTTGTATGGAGCCTAGTGTCTAATTGCAAAAGTTTCGCGCATTATTTCTAAGTTGGCATCCCTTGAC
>CAJTSU010000266.1 GCA_910579055.1 uncultured Mailhella sp.
CCGGCTTCAGGCGTGAAACCCGCGCGCCAGAACATAGGATCCTTCCTGGTAGATACTTTCAATCACAAAACACTCTAGTACTCCGCAACATGAAATGTTTCGGAGTACTAGCTGTCAGACGCAAGCCGGGCTCAGTGGCATAACCGGGTTCGCTCGCCGAAACCACGCTCTCGGCAAAGCGATCTTCACGTTGACAACGTGAGCCTGCTGACAAAGGTCAGCAGCCCCGAGAATTGCAAGCAGGTCGCGGCTTTGTCACGCCGTAAAGCGGGCGATTTTCGTACATTTCCGTCAAGCCGCTTGCGGGAGGTTTGGGCTGATCAAAAAAGTCCCCATATACAACATATATGGGGACTTCAAAATGGCGGAGCGGAAGGGACTCGAACCCTCGGCCTCCGGCGTGACAGGCCGGCGTTATAACCGTCTTAACTACCGCTCCAAATTTTGCTTCCATAAAGATAAATTGTACTGACATGCCAATTTACTTGTCTGGATGCTCTTTCACGATATTTAATGGGACTTCATCAGTCTCAATAAAATCAGTGTTCATGTCTTTCAACGAAGGGAAACTTAGATGTTTTCCTCAGCCATGTCAATCATTTTTTTAGAGAGGCTGTATTTTAGAATGGCTCTGGTCGCACTCCGTGCCCCCCTCCATGCCGCATGACCATGCGGCGAGGGGCGTCGCGTTACTCTCGATTCCCGTAAGCCTTGAAGACCCGTCTGACGGGAATGCTGCGCGGTCTTCGGCTCGGCCTCCATAGCTCGCTGCGCTCGCACCATAAACCTGAAAAAACTCTTTTGCAATATCAAGCCTGATACGGCATACTTCTCCCATGCCCCGCACCTGCGTGGTTAAGTTGGCATTACCAGCTTCTGGCACATTCATGCCGCCGAGTCTAATAACTGACTGGGGGGCAGGTCTATCCCGGCATTTTGACATTCAAAATGCTCAGTCCAAACATTCCGGCAGCGCGTGAGCGGTCGACCGACGCGAAGCCGAAAACGCTATTGAATGTTCCATACCGAAGCAGGCGCGCCTTGCAACTTCGACCTTGGAAAGAGTCTAGGTGAATGTGCACCAAGAGGCGTTGATGCAAATTGTACAAGCGAACACATCCTGTTTTGACCGTTATTTTTTCGGCATACTTGTCGCCGTTGAACTTTTCATGTCCTTTACATCTTTGGGCTACATCCATATCCCGCCCATATCAATAACAACAGCTTATATCCCGATTGTGATTGCCGGTTGTCTTTTGGGGCCTGCGCAAGCCTTTATCATGGGCGGCATTTTTGGCATCGCCAGTATGTATAAGGCGTCAGCTTCCTATGTCATGTCCGGTGATGCGGTGTTTTCCCCCCTTTTAAGTGGCTTCCCCATCAGCAGTATTTTGCTGAGCGTCGGGGCAAGGGCGCTTTTTGGCTTTTTCATCGGCATCGCGTTTGTCTGTGCCTCGAAAGGCAAATATTTCCGCCTGTGGGCCGGAATCATCGCGGCGCTGGCACCAAAATTTCATTCGCTCATTACGTATACCACTATGGGGATATTGTTTCCCGAAAGCGGTTATGACTATAGTTCTGCTTTCAAATTCGGCGTTGGTGATGCGGCGCTATCCATAATATGTATAATCATTGTTGTATCGGCTCTGAAGATTTATTCAAGCAAACCGATGCAACATATCAAATCAGCCATTGACCTCTCTGCGGAAAGCCCCTATTTATCCAAAAATATAACATTATACTTTTTTATATTTGAAATTTTGATGCTCTGTTTCGCCCTTTTTGCGACGTTGTATTTTTCGCAAAGAGAGGCATACATGCTTAATCAGCATGGCATTACTGTATCATCCAATATTTCATCAGATATGCTTGGGTTACAGATACAATTCACGATCGCCCTGCTTTCATTGAATATTATTTCGGTGATTTTGCTGATTTTAATTTATAAGTATATGGCATACAAAGAATATTGCGGCGAGATGGATGGTCTGACCGGTATAATGGGCAGAAAAATGTTTCTTTACCATTGCGAAAACTCGCAAAAGGAGCATGCCATAGAGGCACAGGATACAGGCTGGTTCCTGTTTGTTGACGCTGATTATTTCAAGTCAATCAATGACACCTTCGGACATGCAACCGGCGACACGGTACTGAAAAGAATTGCGGCCGACCTGCGCAATATTGTCGGCAAGGACGGCAAGGTCGGCAGAATCGGCGGGGATGAGTTCGCCGCCATTATTGAAAAACCAATGTCGCGGCAGGAACTGGAAAATCGCTTGCAAACATTTTTTGCCGCCATTTCTGATATTTTGCCCGGCCACAAAACAAGTTGCAGCATCGGGGCCTATCAATTTGTTTTTCCGCAATCTGTAAAACATTTATTAACAGAAACGGATAACATGTTATATAAAGCCAAGGAAAACGGCCGTGCATGCTATGCGATTCACGCCCGCGCGAAGGAGACGGACGGGATGCGGCCGAGAACGGAATGAAACCGGATCAGGGTCAGGCTGTTCCTTTCTATAAGAATCCTTGACGGCAGGAGCGTGGATACTGTCAAATAATCCCCATATATCTGCCAACATATTTTTTGAGTTGGCTCTGTTATAGAACCGTGTTGACAGCGTTGCGCGAAGCGTATGGTTTTGCTCCGG
>CAJTSU010000267.1 GCA_910579055.1 uncultured Mailhella sp.
TCCATAGCTCGCTACGCTCGCGCCTCCGGCGGTCAAGGTTATGTTCAACACGGTTTCACAACACAACGTACTCTTTCATCGACTTGACGATTTCCCATGTCTCAACATCGAGAGCATCAGCTAACCTGAAGACCATTTGAAGGGAAGGAAGTTTCTTTCCGTTTTCGAGCCTTGAGATGTGAACCAGTTTCGACTTGATCTGACGGCATACCTTGTGTTTCCAGCATGGAGCGCTTTTCTGAAAATGGTGGCAACAGGCCGTCCACCGCCCCGCCTGAACATTTTGGCAAGAAGCGATTGAAAAAGGCTCGTCCAGACAAAACGAGAATTGCTGGCGCTACCCGCTCTCACTTGCGTTTTGCGCGGAAAACGCTACGCTTCTGCAATCTGTTCCAGAGGGAGAGGGGGAGAAAATGGACATCGCCATGCTGGTTTTTATCACGGCTGTCGCCGGTATCGGGGGGACGGGGCTGGGCGGAATCGTCGGTGCCTTGTTCAGAAAGGATTCCTCCCGCACGGTGAGCCTGCTGCTCAGCTTTGCCGCCGGAGTCATGCTGAGCATCGTCTGCTTTGATCTTATCATCAGTTCGATTGACACCAGGGTCGGCATCCGCGCCATCATCGCGGGCATTGCGATTGGTGTGGGGCTGGTCTACGCGCTCAACTATCTTATTGACAGGCGAACCAACCCCGAGGTTCCGCATATTGACGCCGCGCACCCGCAGACGGCGGACTCGCTGGAGGAGTTGATCCACAGCGATCATCTGGAACAGCATATGAAAAAGCACGATTCTTCCGTGTCGCTGTTCATCGCCGGTGTCGTCATGGCCTGCGCCATTGCCCTGCACAATGTGCCGGAAGGCATGACCATCGGAGCCTCTTTCGCCAATACGGACGGCGCGATGGCAGGATCCGCGCTGGTTCTGGCCGTGCTGATCGGTCTTCACAATATTCCGGAAGGCATGGCCGTGGCGGTTCCCCTGATCAGCGGCGGCATGTCCAGATCAAGAGCCGTTCTTGCCACGGCGCTGAGCGGCCTGCCCACGGTTCTGGGCGCGCTGATCGGCTACGGCATCGGGGAAATGGGGGCGCTGGGGCTGGCCCTGAGCCTGAGCTTCGCCAGCGGCGCCATGCTGTATGTTGTATTCGGCGAAATTCTGCCGCAGGCCATTCTTCTCTATCGCAGCAAGCTTCCGGCCTTTTCCACCCTGGGGGGCATGATGGTGGGGCTGCTGGTCATTTATATGTAGGCTCATCGAAAAGGTGAATCTCTCCCTGATAGAGCCGATTTGTTAAAATGCAGCCGTCCCTGCCTGTCGGATTTCGGCAGGCAGGGACGGCCCCGGAACGTCCGGCGCTGAACGCGTTACAGCTTGCCGCCCACAAGGCGGACAAGGCGGGCGAGCTGGTTGGTGAAGCCCGCTTCATTGTCATACCAGATGATCAGCTTGAGCATGCGCTTGTCCATGACGGTGGTGAGCAGGGAATCGACCACGCCGCCACAGGTGGAGCCGGTAAAGTCCACGGAAACGAGAGGTTCTTCGCAGTAGCCCATGTTGCCTTTCATCGGGCCTTCGGACGCGGCCTTCAGTGCGGCGTTCACAGAAGCGGCGTCGGTGTCTTTTTCCAGTTCACAGGTAAAATCCACCAGAGAGACGTTGGGGGTGGGCACGCGCACGGCCATGCCGTCCAGCTTGCCCTTGAGCGCGGGAATGACCAGCGCCGTGGCCTTGGCCGCGCCGGTGCTGGTGGGGATCATGGACATGGCGCAGGCGCGGCCGCGGCGCAGATCCTTGTGGGAGCCGTCCAGAATGCGCTGGCTCATGGTATAGGAATGAATGGTGGTCATCAGGCCGTGCCTGATGCCGAAGACATCGTTAATGACCTTGGCGGCGGGGGCCAGGCAGTTCGTTGTGCAGGAGGCGGCGGAAACCATGTTGTGTACGGCGGGGTCGTATTTTTCGTCGTTTACGCCCATGACAATGGTGAAATCCGCCTCCGCGGCGGGCGCGCTCACCACGACTTTTTTGGCTCCGCATTCAAGATGCCTGGCCAGAACTTCGCGGGTTTTGATTTTGCCGGTGCTTTCCACCACCACATCCACGTTAAAGGGCTTCCAGTCCCACTCGCCCAGACCGGCGCGGGTGACGGGGATTTCCCGGCCGTTGACCATGATGCCGTTTTCGGTGGCGCTGACCGGAAAGGGGAAGGGCCCGAAGGTGGAATCATATTTGAGCAGATGGGCCAGGGTGGCGTTGTCGGCGCGGGCGTTGACGGCCACGATTTCCACGTCGGAGGCGTCGGCCAGCAGGCGGATGAGGTAACGGCCGATACGGCCGAAACCGTTGACGGCAAGTCTGATGGGCATGGGGAACTCCTTGGTTTCGTATCGGGAAAGGCTCTGGTATTGAATCCTGTAAGAGCATTTCGATGCTGAAATGCCTTACGCTTGGCAGTGTTAAAGTTTCTGGCTGATACAGCAATCAGGGGATGTTCATCTGCCCCAGTTTCAGGCAACATTCGTTGCCGTGAAGGCAACCGCACTTCCAGTGCGGTGAAAGGCACCCTTTGGCAACGGCTGGCTACGCTTCGTCTCGTGCGGCTTCGCCGCTCTCGACCGCGCTTCGCGAGACATTTGG
>CAJTSU010000268.1 GCA_910579055.1 uncultured Mailhella sp.
CGTTGCGGCCTGGACGGCGCAAACGCCGCGAAGCGGGGTTTGTCATCAGTCTGGCGGCAACACATGTTGCCGCCTGTGCCGTGATAAAAATGCACGCCTCGCGCAACGTCATCAACACGGTTCTACAGAGCCTGTCGACGGTTATTGTTGACAATTCTCTCTGTTTTCCGGATGATGCCGTCCATGACGTTCCGCCGTACGCTCTCATCGGGTTCCGGTATGGGCCGGAAGAGCCCGCGGCCACCGCCCCTTGCGGGCTCCTTTGGAGCTTCATGAGGGGCGGCTTTTCTTCAGGGCGGTTCATTCAGGCAGGAAAGGCGTGATGCTGGCATTACATACTGTTCCAAACAGAGGTTTTCATGCCTGAACAAATCCATGAGGCCCCGGCCCTCCGGATTCTATGTGCAGCCGGAGAAGATGCACTGCGGATAGACTATGTTTTTCGCTTCGGGCGGGTCACGCGGGACGCGGCCGCTCAGCTCGGCCTTGACGAGCATCGAATCATCAAAACGCTGGTCTTTGACAACGGCAGCAAGGGGGAGAATCTTCAGGCCCTTCTTGTGCTCATGCACGGGGATTGCCGAGTCTCTCTGCGCAAACTGGAGAAACTTGCCCAGTTCCCCCACCTTCAACCCAGCACACGGGAAACCGCGGAGGAAAAAACAGGCTATGCCCCGGGGGGAATAAGCCCCTTTGGCACAAAATATGCTCTGCCTGTGTTTATTCAGGAAAGCCTGCTTGATTTGGATCCGCTCTACATCAACGCTGGAAAACGCGGAATCATAGCCCGTATTCACCCTTCCGCCCTGCGCCTGCTCAACGCTGTATACGGGGATATGACAAGCCCGCATCCGCAGGCCCGGCAGTTATAACTCCATTCCAGACGATCCTCATGAAACAAACAACGCTCAAACAACAAAGCTACAGCGAACAAGTTGTCCGCCTGATAAAAAATCGCATTCGCAATGGAAGGCTGCGCAGCGGCGATCGGATCAGCGAACTCAGCATTGCGGAAGAATGCGGCATCAGCAGGTCGCCCGTGCGTGAGGCGATGCTTCAGCTTGAAAACGACGGCTTTATCATGGTGCATCCCCGTGCCGGGCGCTGTGTCACTATCCTCACACCGGAAGATATCCGCAACCGCTATGAAGTCACCGGCGCACTTGAAGCCGTGGCAACCGCCTCCGCATCCGTTGATGCGCGGGTGAACGGCCATGACTGGGCGGAGCTGAAAGATGTGCTGGAAAAAATTCGCCAGACGCCCGATACCAACCGCGAATGTGAAGTCCGGGCAGACCTGGGAACCGAGTTTCATCGCCTTATCCTGAAGCGGGCCGATAATCCTCTGATTACCGAACTTTCCTGGCGCTACTGCCGATCGGTGACAAAGTTCCTTATGTTTCAGCAGTGGCAAACGCTGTATACCGCTCAGGAACTATACGATCGCCATTACGCCATTTATGATCTTCTGCTCCACGGCACCCCGCGAGAAGTAGAAGAAGGAGTGCGCGCCCATTACGCCGACACGGCGGACAGGCTGGCCGCTCTTTGCCCCGTTCCGCCTCCGGCGCGGGACAAAACTGAACGCAAGGCCCACTTTCCCAAGTGTTAATGTTTTAATTTCTACCAAAGGAGTCATGCATGGCGACCATCAGTGAAAAATACCTGGGCGATCTGCGCGTGGAATGCGTACATAACGCCAGCGGAACCGTTATTATCACGGACGCTCCCGTAGACAATCAGGGCAAGGGCGAAGCCTTTTCTCCCACGGATCTCTGTGCCACGGCGCTGGCCTCATGCGCCACGACCATCATGGGTATCTACGCCCGCTCTCACGATATCGACATTACCGGCATGACCGTTGAAGTCGTCAAAACCATGAGCGCCTCACCCCGCCGTATCGGCAAGCTTGAAGTTACGTTCAACATGCCCGAACGGGAATATTCCGACCGGGAGAAAAAGGCGCTGATCAACGCCGCGCACACCTGCCCGGTCCACCTGAGCCTGCACCCGGACATTGAACAGATTTTTACCTTCAACTGGGCCTAGGTCCATACAACATTGAACTTTTCGTATTCAATGTTATTCTGGTGAACGATACCCCCCGCACTGCTCGTCGGGGGGACGTATTCATTACCCTGTGTTCAAAGCGATTACGCTCTCATATTTCAATACTAACACAAAGGAATTTTTGATGAAAACCGTCATTTCCACCCCCGCCGCTCCCGCTGCCATCGGTCCCTATACGCAAGCCAACCGCTCCGGCAACATGCTTTTCCTCTCCGGTCAGATCGGTATGCTCCCTGCCACGGGCGAACTGGTTTCAGCAGACGTCAAAGAACAGACGGCCCAGGCGCTCGCCAATATGAAGGCCGTGCTTGAAGCGGCTGGCGCCAGCCCTGCCAACGTGTGCAAGACCACCGTTTTCATTACCGACATGGCCGACTTTGCCGCGGTCAATGAAGTTTACGCCCAGGTGTTCAACGCCGACGCTCCCGCCCGCTCCTGCGTGGCCGTGGCGGCCCTTCCCAAGGGCGCGCGCGTGGAAATCGAAGCGATTGCCGTTATTTAGCAGCATTTCCTAGAGCGTTTTGCGATTGAAAGTATCTTCCAGCCAGGATCCTATGTTCTGGCGCG
>CAJTSU010000269.1 GCA_910579055.1 uncultured Mailhella sp.
GGTACGGAAAAGGATTTCATCGGCTTCGCCGTCTTGTCAACTACTCTTTTCCCCCTGAAGGGGGAGGTCTCAAACCACAAAGGAATTTTTGATGAAACCCGCGTTGCTGATCATCGACATGCAGAAGGATTTTGTTCTGCCCGGAGCGCCGTTGTGTGTGGCCGGAGCCTGGGCTACCGTTCCCGTGATCCGGCATCTGCTGGACAGGGCGCGAGCTTCGGGCTGGCCGGTGTTCCATGTGGTGCGTGAGCACAAGGCCGACGGCTCCGATGCGGAAATGTTTCGCCGCCATCTGTTCGAGAACGGAGGCACCGGGTTCTGCGTGGAGGGGCATGACGGCAGCGCGATTGTGGATGAACTCGCGCCCCTGCCCGGGGAACACAAAATCGTCAAGACCCGGTTCAGCGCCTTTTATCGTACGGCGCTGGAAGATGAACTCCGCGCCGCGGGGGTGGATACGGTCATTATCGCGGGCACCCAGTATCCCAACTGCGTGCGCGGCACGGCTGTGGACGCCCAATACCGGGATTTCCGGGTTGTGGTGGTGAGCGACGCCTGCTCCGCGGCCACGCCGGAAGTGGCGGAGGCCAACCTGCGGGATATGAGCAAGATGGGCATGGAGTGCGTAACGCTTGACGAGCTTTCGGCAACGGGCGCGGCATGACGGTTCTTTCCCTGCGTGGCTGGCTGGACGCCGCGACGCGGCGTTTGGCTTCCGAACCTGAATGTATGGGGAATTCGGGCGCGTCGCCCCGGCGTGAAGCGGAATTGTTGCTCTGCCATGCTCTTGGCCTGACGCGTGAATCTCTGGTGACGCGGGCGCGCGATCCCCTGCCGCCGGATGCAGAGGCGCGTCTGGACATGCTGTTGCGCCGCCGGGCTGGCGGGGAGCCGCTGGCCTATCTTGCGGGGAAAAGGGAATTTTACGGGCGGATATTCTCGGTCAATCCCGCCACATTGATCCCGCGGCCGGAAACCGAGCATCTGGTGGATGCCGCTCTTGTGTTGTGCGGCATGCCCGGCGCGTCCGCCGCGAATATGCCCTTTGCGAAGGAGCTGGAGGAAGCGCGTTCGCGTGCGCCGCTGTTTCCGGACGGCGAGGTTCGCTTTCTTGACCTTGGCACGGGCAGTGGCTGCATTGCCTTGACCCTTGCGGCGGAATGCCCGCATTGGAAGGGCATGGCCGTGGATATCAGCGAGAGCGCTCTGGATGTGGCGCGCATGAATGCGAAGGCGCTGGATGCGGCGGGGCGGGTAAACTTTCTTCATGCCGATTTCACCGCTGCCGATTTTACGGCTCGCCTTCCAGAAGAATTTCGCTCTCCTTGTCTGATCCTCAGCAACCCGCCTTATATCGGTGAGGAAGAGTACGCCGGGCTGGAACGCGGTGTGCGCGAATTCGAGCCGAAAAGCGCGCTGGTGCCCGGCCCTTCCGGCCTGGAGCATCCGGGCGCGGTTGTCGCTGTGGCGGAACGCCTGCTTCCGTCCGGCGGCCTGCTGCTCATGGAACATGGCGCGGGGCAGGGGGAGGCGGCGCGTGAGCTGTGCGGCGCGGCATGGGATCTTGTCCTGACCGGGAAGGATTACGCGGGGCTTGACCGCTATCTGCTGGCAATTCGGCGGTAGCCGGGCGCGGGATATTTCCTCCGCCGGGAATTCTTGCGGCGGTGTGGAGACAGGAGGTAACAACGCATGACTCGGCCTGCGCCATCTGACAGACGCAATCAGGAACAGGGGGCGGCCCGTTCGGTTTTCGTGCCGTTCGCCGTGCCCGAAATCCGGGGCGAAGCGGACATCCGTTCCGGCATGTGGCGGGAAATCATGCGGGAGGGAACGCGGCTTTGCTTCTGCGCCGGAACTGTCGTGCCTGTGGAGGGAGAACACCTGTTTGATCTGTTCTGTATTGAAAGCGGACGGGTGCGGGTGGCGTTCGATACGCTGGAAGGTCGCCAGCGTTCGGTGATTGCCTTCGAGGCGGGAGGAATTTTTAATCTGGCCTGCGCAATGGCGCAAAAAGAAGCTTCCGGCCAGTATTTGTGCGTGCGGGACAGCGTGGTCTGGCGCGTGCCCGGACGTATTCTGCGCGATGCCCGAAGCATGACCGAATGCCCCGAACTGGCCGCCTACGCCTTGCATGCGCTTGGAACTCTGGCTCTGACGTACCACACGTTCCTGACCGACATGCTGCTGGATGAGTTTAGCGTGCGCTTTTGCCGCTACCTTACCTCTCTCGCTCTTGAACACGGAAGGCCGGAGTTTCCTCTCGGTGTTACGCAGGATCGCTGCGCCGCCATGCTCGGCGTGCATCGGGCCACGCTGGGCAGAGCCATTCAGCAGCTCAAGCGGGAGCATGTGCTGGACTGCTTTACCCGGAAGAGCGTCTGTATTCTTGATATGGAAAAATTGCGCCGGATGGCGGGAATGTAGATACGTTTCCCTGACCGCCGGAGGCGCGAGCGAGCCGGCCGTGGATACATGCCTTTGCGGCAGCGGATGTTGCCGCCCGTGCCGGGGCAACGGCACACGTCACCTACAGCGGCA
>CAJTSU010000270.1 GCA_910579055.1 uncultured Mailhella sp.
CACGGGCTGCCTTTGCGGCAACGAATGTTGCCGACCATGCCGGAGCAAAGGCACACGTCACGCACAGCGCCATCAACCCTATTCTGCTACAGAGCGAGCCGAGAGAATGCCTTGCGCTACCCCCTTTTTTGACATACTTTTCCGGACTGCGGGGACAGGCCGCTCTGCCCGTCCCCACAAGACTGTCCACTTTTTTCCACGAGGAAACACCATGAAACGCCTTCTTGCCTGCCTTCTCGGCGTGGCCCTTGCCTGCTCCCTGTCCAGCCCTGCTTCGGCCAAAACCTACGTCAACGGCATTGACGCCAATTACCCGCCCTTCTCCTACGTGGGAGAGGACGGCAAACCCACCGGCTTCGACATTGAAGCCATGAACTGGATCGCCAAGAAGATGGGCTTTGAAGTCAAGCACCAGCCCATGGACTGGGACGGCATTATCCCTGCCCTGCTTGCGGGCAAGATTGACATGGTCTGTTCCGGCATGAGCATCTCCCCTGAGCGCGCCGCCCAGGTGGCATTCTCTGACCCCTACTACACCATTTCCAAGTTCATTGTGGTGAAAAGCGATTCCGACATGACTGCGGAACAGGCGCTGAACAGCAAAATCCGTCTGGGCGTGCAGCGCGGCACCAATGAGCATGCCTATCTGGAGCAGCTGCAGGAAGACAAGAAACTTCCCTTTACCCTGCGCCCCTATGATTCCCCGCCCATGGCCATTGCCGATCTGCTGAACGGCCGCATCGACGCCGCCGCGCTTGACAGCGCTCCGGTCAACAACGCCATTGCCATGGGCCGCGCGGTCAAGCCCGTGGGCACCTTCGCCCCTGATGACGACTTCGGCGTGGCTCTTCGCAAGAATGACGCCGAACTGCAAAAACTCGTCAATGACGGATACAAGCAGCTCAAGGCTGATCCGTTCTGGAAGCAGCTTCAGGACAAGTATCTCTCACAGAAGTAGCCTCCGGCGCGGGAGGCAGTGCCTCCCGCGCTTTTGCCGGAATAACGCGCATTAAAGCCGCGTCTGGCGCGGTGTTCCGCGAACAGGTTGCATTTTGCCGCTGCTTTTTCCTACCTTCAGCCCTCCGAGCCCATGGACGCACTTCTGTCTTCCCTGATCACGGTTTTCACTGCCCTGCCCTATATCGCGCAGGGCGCTTTCGTCACCATTATCATGGTGGTCGGCGCGCTGTCGCTCGGATTTCTGCTTGGCCTTCCCCTGGCCGTGGCTCAGGCTTACGCTCCTCGCCCCGTCAAAATGCTGGCGGGACTTTATGTGTGGTTTTTCCGGGGCGTGCCCGTGCTTCTGCTGCTTTTTCTGTTCTATTTCGGCCTGTTCAATATCATCGGGCTGGATCTCGGCATGATCGGTTCCTCCTGCGCCGTGCTCGGTCTGGCCAGCGCGGCTTATCAATCCCAGATATTTCGCGGCTCCATTCAAAGCCTGCCCGCGGGGCAGCTTAAGGCGGGCCGCGCGCTCGGCATGACGGACATGCAGTGCATACGTTCCGTTATCCTGCCCCAGGCTCTGCGTATCTCCATTCCCGCATGGTCCAATGAATATTCCATCCTGCTCAAGGATTCCGCCATGTGCTTTGCTCTCGGCACGCCGGAGATCATGGCCCGCACGCATTTTGTGGCCTCCCGCACCTACGAGTATCTTCCTCTTTATATTGCTGCGGGCTGCATCTATTTTCTCATCACACTCGCAGGCATCACTCTCTTGCGTCGTCTTGAACGCAGAGTGCGCATTCCCGGTTATGCCTCCGCAGACATGGCGGGGGATATGGCGGGTGGAATGCAGACGGGCATGTAAGCGCTGCGACGCTCTGTAAAACACGTTTCGGAAAGCATACAAGGAATCCTGATGAACGCCTCCCCCCCCCTGCTGCAAGTGCGCGGCGTCAGCAAAACCCTCGGCGGACGCGCCATCCTGCATAATGTCTCCATCACCGTGGATCCCGGCGATCTCAAGGTGCTCATCGGCCCTTCCGGAGCAGGCAAGAGCACCTTTCTCCAGTGCATCAACCGGCTGATTACGCCGGACGAAGGGGAAATTCTGCTGAACGGCATCCCCATCGACGGAAGCAGCACAACGGAACTCTGCCGTCTGCGTCAGGAGGTGGGGATGATTTTTCAGGATTTCAACCTGTTCGATCATCTTACGGCGAAAGCCAACGTGGCCCTTGCCCTGCGCAAGGTGCGCGGGCTTTCTTCCGACGACGCCGGAAAACGCGCCCGGAAAGAGCTGGCACGCGTGGGCCTTGCCGGCCGCGCGGGCCTTTACCCGGCACAGCTTTCCGGCGGACAGAAACAGCGCGTGGCCATAGCCCGCGCTCTGGCCATGGATCCCAAGGTGCTGCTGCTGGATGAACCTACCTCCGCCCTTGATCCGGAACTGGTGGGAGAAGTCCTTGCCGTTATCCGCGACCTTGCGGCAGGGGGCATGCCCATGATCATGGCCACGCACCAGATGGATTTCGCCCGTTCCCTGGCCACGGAAATCCTGTTCATGGAACAGGGGAGCATCATCGAACAGGGCA
>CAJTSU010000271.1 GCA_910579055.1 uncultured Mailhella sp.
GACTTTGGCGGCAGCCTCTGTTATCTGGTCTGGCTGTTCACTTGCTTGACGCGCTTTTTATGTGTAGGTTAGCACCGTTTTGGTTTGTATTTTGAACCTTTCCCCACAACGAGGACCGTATGGAAAGCCCGGACGAACTCAGGCGTGCCGCCGTTGATGTTGTCGCTCCTTCCGATGCCTCCGCTTCGGAGGCTGACGAGATTATTGATTTGACGGATATCGTAGAGCGGGGCGAGATTCCGGCTGAGAACGGCTTCCGGAAAGAAAATACGGATACGGGGCTTGAGCTGGAAAAAAGTGAAGCTCTCTCTCTGGATGTGTTAATGGCGGACTTGCGGAGCGGCCAAAGTACCGCGCCGAATGGTGCAGTCGAAGAATTTGATCTTGATTCCCTGCTTGATGGCGTGATGAGTCAGAAAGAAAGTGCGAAAGAAGCTTCTGCCAGCCAGGGAAATGTGCTCAAAGGTGAGAGTGACATGCTCGCATCGGATGATGGAAAAAACAGTGCGGAAGATGATGAATTTGATGCGCTTCTTCAGGATATTGTGGGCGAAATCGAGCCAAGTCCCGGAGCTCCTTCTGATGAAGGAGGGGAGGACGAGATAGGGCTTGACGATCTGGACTCTCTGTTGACTTCCCTGGGAGGGGGGGCGCCGAAAAGCGTTTCCGCCGCTTCCGGCGCAAAGGAGCAGGGAGAGACACAGCCCCGGGGCGGAGAAACATCTGCTGGCTCCACCCATTCTCCTCATTCTGATGACGAAAGCTCTTCTGATTTGTCGTTAGATGAATTGGATAATCTGTTGGACTCTTTTGAAGTTCCCGGAGTGGATACGTCTTTGTCCTCTAAGGATGAGAAGATTTCAGAACGTGTGGGCTCACGGCAGGAAAAAACAGTCGCTGCTTCTTCCAGGGCTGCTGGAAAAAATGAACCGGTTTTCGATCCTTCGTCTGATGAAAGCTCACAGGAAGTGGAAGACGGGGGGGGGCTGGAGGATCTGGATCAGCTTTTGGATACGCTGATGACAAATGAGCCGGAAAAGAGGATGGTATCTCCCGAACCTGCGGGAGAGATGCAGCGCGCAGTTTCTTCCGTCGTTCCCGAAGAAATGAAAGAAGTTTTTTCAGGTTCGGAGAAACCTCGCGTTGTGCCTCGGGAAAAGAGAGAAGCGGTTATTCAAAAAAGCGATGAGTTGAATCTTGATATATTCTCCCGTGAACTTGCGGCGATAAAATCGACTTGTGAAGCCGCTCTTGCTGAAGCCGGGGCGCGTATGACAGAGCTGGAAGCCCGTTTGAGGGAGGAACAGGAAAAGACTTCCCGTATCTCCACTCTGGCGGAACGTCTGGATCTGGTCGATTCCCGCCTGGAAGAGATGGGGAAGGAACTGGGACAGGTTCTGGCTTCGGAAAAGAGCGGAGCGGAACCGGACGAGGCCGCGATACGGGCGGTTGTCGCACAGGAGCTGATGAGCGAAGACCACATGCCGCCTTATGCGGCTGCGCTGGCGGAACGTCTGGATATGGTCGATTCCCGCCTGGAAGGGATGGGGAAAGAACTGGGACAGGTTCTGGCTTCGGAAAAGAGCGGAGCGGAGCCGGACGAGGCCGCGATACGGGCGGTTGTCGCACAGGAACTGATGAGTGAAGACCACATGCCGCCTTATGTGGCTGCCCTGGAAGCGCGTCTTAATGCTGTTGATTCCTGCCTTGAGGAACTGGGGCAGGCTTTGGCGTCAGAAAAGGTCGGCACGGAACCGGATGAGGAAGCGATACAGGCGATTGTAGTGCGGGAGCTGATGAACGAAAGCAACACTCCTTCTTATGTTGTCACGCTGACGGAACGCCTGGATGCCGTGGATTCCCGCATGGAAGAACTGAGACAGGCCCTGGCTTCAGAAAAAGCCGGGAAGGAACCGGACGAAAAGGCAATACAGGCGATTGTGACCCGGGAGCTGATGAGCGATAGTAACACGCCGCCCTATGTGGAGGGTATGGTCAACGAGCTCGTCAATTTTGAAAATCGCATCATTGCACTGGAAAATCGTCTTGAAAAACAGGAAAGCAGCAGTGAGAAGGCTGCGGCAGAAGCAGCAGCCCGTGTTATCAGGGAAGAGATGAGCGCCATGTTTGCGGAGTTGGGGCAGAGCGAATAGGCGGACACTATGTCCCCGCATATGGTTCCGGCAAGATCGCACAGCGAGCGCCTGAGCATGTTTCACCTGTAAGTTGTTGTGGAATACTCAGGCGCTTGCTGTATATGCGCGTGACATTCTGATGCCGGCCCTGATGTTACCCTGGTACTCCGCAACACGAAATGTTTCAGAGTATGAGCGGTCAGAGACAAGTCCGGCGCTGTAGCCGGGGCCACCCCCCGAAAGCATGCTTTTGGTCAATCAAGCGTAATATTGAACATGAAGTATTCAATATTGTTATGGTACTACTGTCTAATTGCAAAAGTTTCGCGCATTATTTCTAAGTTGGCATCCCTTGACTTCT
>CAJTSU010000272.1 GCA_910579055.1 uncultured Mailhella sp.
TTTTTGAAGCGTTGTCGGTCAGCTTTGCGTTTATTCAGTGCCGCATCAAGCCCATGCTCGACGAATCTCCGTTTTACTCTGTCAACTTTTCTGGCGCTGATAGATAATACATCTACAAGCTGAGAAGTTGTTTTTTTGGACTTTTGAAATTCTCCCTCATCAACGCCCAACAAAATCAATGCGTTGAGAACTTTCTGGCTGCCATGTTCTCCACGTCTTGCTATACTTTCAAGTTCAGTGCGTTCTTCCTGCGTGAGGGTCACCCTATACAAAATTTTTGGCATATCTTCTCCCATTTGAGGAAAAAGATAAGTCCATTTTACGGCTTTTCAAGTTTGACGCAACACTAGTACGGTAACAAACACCAAGCTAAAATCTGCCGAAGGCCGAGCTTCCGTCGGATGAGCGCTGGGGGGAAGGCGTGAGGCATTCTTCCGGCGCGGTCCACATATGCAGCAGGCGCGCCATGTCGCCGGAAACGGAAGCGATCAGCGTGCCCATGGGATCGGCGGGCATACGTTGCTTTACCTCCAGCACGATGAAGTCGCGCGGCGGCTGGTAGGGCATCATGCCCGCATGGGCCATGCTCCACAGCATCATGCCCGTTTTCACATCGTAGACCTCAAGCTGGAGTGAAATCCTGGAATCTCCGGTGGCACCGCCGTCGAGATAATAGGTGATGTAGCCGCCGACCAGCAGTTCCGCACCCATCTGTCGGGCCAGCGGCAGAGCCATGTCTGCCTGGTAGGGCGGGCGCATGTTTGCAAACTCAAGGGTGGAAAAAGTTTCTTCCTTCAGCATGCTCTGCCAGACCTGACGGGAAACGCCTTCCGACACGGCGGAGGCGCTGCGCAAATCCTGAGTCAGCCCCAGCGGCACGAACAGCGCTGTGGGTTTGTGCGTCAGGTTGTTGTTGGGATGAACCATGACCTTGATGCCCGCGTAGTACCCGTCTTCATTGCTGAAAATTTGCGGTTGCGAGGCCAGATCAAGGCGTGCTCTGCCGTCCGGGGACGGCGCGCAGGCGGATAACGCTGAAATGAAAAAGAGCGGGAGCAGCGCCCGCAGAACTTGCGTCCGGATGAAATTCGCCCTGCCGAAATGTGTCATGACTGGACTCCTTGAAAATCTTCCGAGGCTGCTTCACGCGGAAAATGCTTTTGCCCCCGGTTCGGAACCCTATGCAAGAACAGGGCCGAAACCGGCAAGGCATGGATTTTCAGACCGGGGCGTCATCCCTTGTTGGGGAAAGAGACGCGTCAACGTCAAAGCATTGACCGCATAAGCAGCGATACCTGGATCAGTACGGCCACCCCCAGGATGAACAACGGGGCCAGAGCCAGGGCCGTCTTGCCCCAACTGAGGCCGAGCGCGTACTTGCAGCCCACGAAGCTGACGGCCACATACCATATGGACGCTACAGCACTGCCCACAAAGGGCACGAGGGAAAACACGCACGGTGCGGCGCTGTAAGCCAGCACTCTGGTGACTACGCCAAAGTCCGCCCTGTCCGGCTGGGCCAGGCGGATCATCAGGCTGTAGAGCGCGGCCAGGAAAAAGAGCTGGAATACGGCGGTAAAGGGTGTGGCCAGCAGGAACATGGGCGTGCTCATGTCTTGCATGAGCTGATTGGCAAGCTCAATGACCTCCGGATTGGGTGAAGTTTCCGTCACCTGACGCAGCATGTCCTGCGACCAGAAGCGAACCGCCGCAGCCTCCAGAAAACGCATGAGGACGAAAAACGTCACGGCCTTGCCCATGGGCACGCCGCGCCCCATGTTGCGGAAGAAATCCGGCGCGCGGAAGAGTACGCGCAGCAGCGTGTGATAAAAACTCCCGAAAAAGCCGAAGCTCTCGGGATGTTCCCACGGTACGCCGGGCGTTTCCGCAAGGGCGTGGTCCTGCGTCTGTATTCTTTCCGCTTCAGGGGCAGTTTTTTCGTGCGCAGCCGCGTCGGACGCGGGCATGTCATGTTCGGCCCGGTTCACAGGGGCGCTTCCCGCGTTCTTGCCGTTTACGGCGTCATGGGAAGCGGCAGGGGCCGGAACATCGGATGCCCCCGGCTTTGATTGCCCCGCCTGTTCCACGTTGAGATGTTCTTCCTGTTCCGGGGGAACTTCAGTAAATTGCTTGCGAAAGTGAAAGCGCCGACCGCAACGCGGGCACGTCGCCACAGTGGCGCTGGCCGGGACGCGGGCCAGGTCTATATCACGTTCAAACCGGCAATCAGGGCAGCGGATTTGCATATGTTGTCTCCGGTAATTTATAGGGAACGCTGATTAAAACGTTTCCTTGCGATCCTGCTCCACAAAACCGCCCGCAAGTCGCAAAAAGGCAAACGCTTCTTTGGGCCTGAAGCTGTGTTATTCTGCGAATAACACAGCGGAGGCTGCTGACAACGTCAG
>CAJTSU010000273.1 GCA_910579055.1 uncultured Mailhella sp.
GAACTCCTTATCTGCGGTTCATTATATCTATTTATTTCATGGACGCAACACTAGTCCCCCGGCATAGCCGGGGGATTACCTATGATATTTAGAAAGGCGGCATGGCGGCACATTCAATATCCTGCTTCTCTTTGATGCCTTACAGCAAGAATATACACGGCATCATCCCTCGCGGAGCGGAGCCTTTGGGCGGCAAAGCCGCACGAAGGCGCAAGCGAGCCGGCCGTGGATACATGTTGCCTTTGGCCCGTGTGGAACACGGGTTGTCTTCGCGGCAACGAACGTTGCCGCCCGTGCAGTGGTAAAAATACACGTCTCGCACAGCGCCATCAACACAGTGCTAAAACACAGCCTTATAATATTCCCCCTTGTCGGGCCGGGCGATGACTGCTATTAGAGAAAAAGTTTCGGGGGGATCTTCCTTGCTGAAGATGTTGACGGTACCATGCCGGCGGCACGCTTGTCAGCGGGAATTTTTCGTCTGGCGCTGCCGGAAAAAAATGCTGGGCCCTCCGGAAATATTGAGAGAGGTATCGTCACCGGCCCGGGCGGGTGGTCCGGGTTTCACGCGCACGGCCCTAGTCGCCGGTATCAGGAGAATGCATGTTTGCCAGACTCTTGCCTCGTTCTGCGCCTTATTTTGAGTATTTCGCCCGGCAGAACTCCATCTTGCAGAAAATGACCTCTTTGCTTTCCAACGAGTTATCGCCGGGCAAATATATGGAAAACAATGTCCGTGAGCTCACCCGGTTGGAAGCGGAAGCGGATGAACTGCAACACACTATCATTCACGAGCTTTCCCAGACGTTTATTACCCCCATTGATCGGGAAGATATCTACGCCATCAGTACTGCGCAAGAACGCGCCATTGACAGCCTCAACAGTCTGGGTACGCGGTTTTATCTTTTTTCTTTTGTTCATGTGCGTTTTCCGGCCAAGAAGTGCGTTGAGGACATGTACCAAATAGCGCGTGCCGTGGGTGAAATGTTGGACTGCCTGAAAGAAAAGCGCCCGCCTTCAGAGCCTGTAGCGCGTGTTCACAGCCTGAAGGAGAATTGTGAGATGCTCCTGGGTGTGGGGCTTGGCGAGCTTCAGGATACCGAAGTGACAAGTTTTGAACAGGTCAAGCAGCTTATGGTTTGGACACAGCTGTATGAACGTATTGAACAGACGCTGCTGTTGTTCTCCGAACTGACCGACACCCTTGAACAAGCGGTGCTTAAATATGCCTGATCTGCCGCTTTTGCTCGTTCTCATCGTCGCGGTTGCGTTGGTGTTCGATTTCACTAACGGCGCGCATGATTCGGCCAACGCCATTGCCACGGTGGTTTCTACCAAGGTGCTCAGCCCGCGTACGGCAGTACTCATGGCCGCGGGACTCAACCTTATCGGCGCCATGCTGGGCGATGAGGTTGCTACCACTCTGGGCAAGGGGGTGGTTAATCCCGACATGTTGAACGGTTCACAGCTGTTGGTTCTGGGGGCTCTGCTCGGAGCCATCGGCTGGAACCTTATCACCTGGTACGCGGGGATTCCGTCTTCTTCCTCACACGCGCTGATCGGCGGACTCATCGGTGCCGCCGTGGTACATGCCGGTTTTTCCTCGCTCAACGGGCAGTCCATTGTGGACAAAATTCTCATTCCTCTGTTTCTGTCCCCGCTCTGTGGTTTTTTTGCGGGTTTTTTGCTCATGGAATTGATTAAAATCGTCTGCTGGCGTTTTAACCGGCGTAAGACCAACAGTTTTTTCCACCATTTTCAAATCTGTTCGGCCGCGTTCATGGCCACCAGCCACGGCCTCAACGACGCGCAAAAGACCATGGGCATCATTACTCTGGCGCTCTATCTGTTTGGGGAGATTGAGGTTATCCATGTGCCGTTTTGGGTCAAATTGCTGTGCGCCACCGCCATGGCCACGGGCACAGCGGTAGGCGGCTGGAAAATTGTCAAGACCATGGGGCACAAGATTTTCAAGCTTGAGCCCGTGCATGGCGTGGCGGCGGAAACTTCCGCATCGCTGGTCATTGTCGGGGCGTCAATGTTCGGCGCACCCATCAGCACAACACATACCATTACGGCCTGCATTTTCGGCGTAGGCAGTACCAAACGCCTGAGCGCTGTGCGCTGGGGCGTGGCGGGCCAACTGGTCACGGCCTGGATGCTCACCATTCCGGCTGCCGCCGTCATGGGCGGTTTTTTCTTCTGGTTGTTGCATGCGGCAGGTTTGGGCTGATTCCGAGTATAATTTCAGCAATGCTCTATTATAGTGTGCTGTTGATAAAATAACCTTGCGCCTTCGTACGGCTTTGCCGCCCAAAGGATCCGCTCCGCGAACCCTTTCTTCCGCGACCTCCTGATGACGCTCGATCGGCGTTG
>CAJTSU010000274.1 GCA_910579055.1 uncultured Mailhella sp.
TCAAGGGATGCCAACTTAGAAATAATGCGCGAAACTTTTGCAATTAGACACTAGTTCAAATCAGAATCAGAGAGCGCGAGAAAGATGGGGAACACTTTGTTTGCAAACAAAGTGTTCCCCATCTTTCTCGCGCTCTCTTCTCCTCTCCTTTTCAAAACTTTTTATTATGGGCCTTGGCAAAACGTTTTTCATTCCCTCTCACAATTATGCCCGAGCATCCACAGCGTTCCATAGATACACCGCCCTCCCGGCAATAAGCGACTCTGATTTTCCATGATACGCCCGCATATGCGCGGACACCAGATGCGCATCAAGCGCCGCCCTGTCCTCCCATGCCTCGTTAAACATCAATAAATCAGGATTATCCGGGCTGCACAACAAATCGTAGCGCAGGCAACCTTTCTCCGCGCGCACCAGCGGAATATTTGCGACCATAATTTCCCGCAATTCTTTCCCTTTACCTGGCTGTGCGGTAATATGCGCTGTAACATAACAAGTCCTCATAACTATTCCTCCTCATAAAAATAAAAGCACTCACAGCCTACCGCGCTCGGTACGGCCGGGCAAGCCGCAAATTGTTCTCTGGATAAGCTCTGCAGCAGAACCGTGTTGATGGCGCTGTGCGTGACGTGTGCCTTTGCTCCCGCGTGGCTGACAACGTTTGTTGCCGCAAAGCAACCCGTGTCCCGCACTGGCGAAAGGCAGCATGTATCCACAGGCTGGCTCGCTCGCGCCTTGGGAGGTCAAGGATATTTTCAACACTATTCTCCAACAAAGCGACCGGATAACCGGGCTTGCCGTTCGGACAACACGGAATTATGGTAACGCACGACACTCTGCGTCATTCATTTTTACCATTGAAGCGCAGAGTATTTTGTACATACAAACTTCAGCAGCCAGAGGCCATTCATGACCATGCAATTTTTGCTCCTCCTCGTTTGCGGAGCGGTCGGCGGGGGAATCTTTATTGTTCTGCATATCCCGGGCGGTGCCATGCTCGGAGCAGTTGTGGCGGTGCTGACCCTCAAGCTGAGTGGAACCCTCGCCGTAGAAACTCCTCCCCTTTTCCAGACCTGCGCGCAAATCGCCATTGGCGTGGTTGTCGGCAATATGCTGACTTCCCAGGCATTGGCAGAAATCCGCAGCATGGCCGGTCTGATGATACTTTCTACCCTCATTCTCATTGTAGCAGGCTTTGCATCCTCCTGGATTATTTCACGTCAGACAGGTATGGATGCGGCCAGTTCCATTCTCGCCTCCAGCCCCGGAGGACTTCAGGCTGTGGTGGGGCTGGCCTCGGATATGGGTACCCAGGCCCCTGCCGTCATGGCCTTCCAAATGGTACGCCTGTATGCGGTTGTCCTTCTGGCTCCGTTGATCAGTTGGCTTTTGCACCACTTTCTGAAATAACCTTTACGGCGCGGCAAAGCCGCGCGGCCTGCTGACTTTGTCAGCAACCTCAAATGGTCAAGTTCCAGGGAAACTGGCCGTTCTTTTTCGCACCCCTTCTGCCGACTGACGTCCCATCCACGGAGAGGGGGCGTGTGATGGTCAATACCATCATCTCCAGTTCCAGATTGGTGGAATTCCAGAGAAGTTCTTCTGTAGACTGGAACGTGGCGTTTTCCGTACTAACTTCCATGTTTCCTCCTTCGCTCTACGAGGACAGATTCATGCCAACATATTGAGAAGCCGATTTTCCATGTTATTATCAGACAAAAGCGGTAAACCTGTTTCCTTCTCTCCCAATTTTCAAAATATCATGAGCAAAAATTATGCAGCAATCTGATTTAAGTGTATAAATTTTAGTCGATCATAAGCATATTTCCTGCCTTCTTTTCACTCACCTTATAGAATAGCTATATTTTTCAATAAGATACAAATTTGGCACGCGCTTTGCTAAAGAGAAGACAAAGCGACATTCTCCCCCCTGAAAGGTGCGCCGCTCCGTTTTATCGGGAATGCGCCCGCCCTGCGGCGGACGCGAGCGGAGCGGTGCCACTTCAGATTCGGCCTTATGCCCTAAGGATTTTCCGCTACTACGCTTTTCGGAAAATGGCCGGGTGTTTTCCCCTTTTTTACTTGGGAAACGAGGGAAAGGAGGTTCCTTACTCCCACAGGAATACTCCCTTATATAATAAGGGGAATACAGGCACCCTCCCAACGCCTTTTTCATACACCCTCTCCTCCTTCTCGTGAAAGACGCCGAAAGGCGGATGTCCCTCCGGTTCTCCCCGGAGGGACGTTTTTTTTCGATTATCCCAAAAGCCCCGGAAGCTACGCTGATATGCCCCCATTGGGGTGGACAAGCTAGTGTTGCGTCCATGAAATAAATAGATATAATGAACCGCAGATAAGGAGT
>CAJTSU010000275.1 GCA_910579055.1 uncultured Mailhella sp.
CTCGTAGATGAGCGTGTCGGCGTTCCAGACAACATAGCCGCAGGCGGCCAGTGTCCATAAGATCAGCACCGCCTCGAGAGCGGAACCGAGAGGGCCGTTCTGATGCCCCTTGCGGGCGGGTACGATCAGCAGCGCGAGGCTGACCAGCGCTCCGGCGCAGATGGCGCGGTGCGCCACGGGATAGATGACAATACCCAGCAGAAAAAATACCTTGCACAGTGACAGGATAATGTAGATGGTCCACAGCGCGCCCAGACAGAACGCCAGTTTCTGACGCGCGCTCCTGTTTTTCCAGGGCTGGAAGGATGACTCGTCACGCTCCGTTTTCTGAACCGGGGCAGGGACGGATGGGGGAGCCGCAGGGCTGGAAACCATGTCTGTCATACAGGATTCTCCTTGTAAATCTGGCCGTTACGGAGCGATTTACGCGCCCGGAAAGCCGTTGTGCAGCCGCTCGTTGATTTCCCCGGCGGTCAGACCGTGCAGTCCGAGCGCGGCCAGCGTCATGCCGTCACGCAGGTAATTCTCGCCGTTGATCACCCCCGCCAGCAGCACGAGCGATTCCATGCAGGGCAGAGTCATTCCCAGGCTGTGAGCCAGAGACAGGAACAGAGACTGCCCCACGGAGGCGTCTTCCGTGATATAGCGGTGACGCATGGATGACGGCCCGGCCACCTGCCGGAAGTCGTCCAGCTCCGGAAATTCACCGTAGCGCATGAGTTTTTCGATCATGCCGGCATGAACGGCGTTGGCGAACCCCATGCGTTCCATGACCGGCGCTTTTTCCCGCTCCACTTCCCGGATGCAGGCCAGCACTCCGGGCGTGAGGCCCTGCGCGTACATGCGGAACGCCGGGTTGCGCTCAATCCCGCCGGTATTCAGCAGAGAACCGGCCAGATGGATGGAAAGGTTCGGGGAATTGAAGCAGGCTTCCATGACATTCCGGGCAGGGGTGCAGGCATATGCCTCACGCATGGCCGCGATGAACGCGGGAGTATCCTTTCCGGGAAACGCCGCCGCTTTCTTTTCCATGTACGGCAAGGCGCACCTGACCTCGGCGGGGCCGGAAAAACGGCAGGGGTACACGTTTCCCTGCATTTCTCCGATCAGCACACCGGAACACACCTTTCCCGTGCGGCGCAGCACGACAGAACCGCAGTTTCCGGCGGAAAAGCAGACAGTCTGCCCCTCACGCAGCAGCGGCGCGAGCGTCTCCGCCAGTCCTTCGTGACGCGTGGCCATCAGGGCCACAAGAATCACGTCAGCTCCCCGCACGGCGCGCTCCAGCTCCTCTTCCAGCCGGGAAATCGGGGCAAAGCCCGTGGCTGCCTGCCCGATCATCCTGATTCCTCCGGCGGCGCGCACCTCTTCCAGCGCTCCCTGCCAGGCGGGATCCGCATACAGCGTCACCTCATGGCCTTTCAAAACCATGTCCGCGGCCATGGTGCAGCCGGTTCCCCCCGCCCCTATGATGCAAATGTTTTTCATGGCCGTGTCTCTCAGGCGATACACGCGTGGAAGGAAGACATGTCGTCCACCTGATCCAGATTGCCGATGAAATCAATGAGCGCTTCCGTCCGTTCGGCGGACAGGGCGAAAGACGCCTCACGCCGGAACAGCTCCTGAAACTCCTCCCGGCTCAGCATGTCCGCCGGATGCCCCTTGTGGATGCTCTGGGTACGGCTGAACACCCTGCCGTCCTTCATCTTCACGGTCAGCGTCTTTTCGGGATGCCGCCCGTTCTGGTAGCCGATAAAGGATTCCATCAGCGTGGTTTCACGCCCCGGCCCGGCCTTTACCCGTCCGGCCAGTTCGATGACTTCCGGGCTGTTCAGGCGCTCGGGCGCGTACCAGTTGGGGCCGGGCTGCGGATCCAGCAGGCAGGCCGCCAGAGCAAAGGGTATGCTGAACTGCGCCTCCATGAGCGAGGAAAAACCTTCCTCATAGGAATGCATGCGATACTGCGTGGGCGGATCAAGAACAATCTCCTCCACTTCATCGGGACGGATGCCGTGTTCCGCAATCATCAGGCTGAGCAATTCCAGAGGCGTCTGAAGCCACATATTGGCGGGCCAGTGCTTGATCAGAATATCCATGGTGTAGAAATGCTCGCCAAGCCGCCGATCCAGCCAGCTGCGATCCACCGCCGTGGTGAGCTGCTCGCAATAGGCATAGGGAATATCGAAGCAGTCTTCGAGATTGTCCACGCCCCCGGCGGCGCTCAGCGCCGCCAGAATGCCGTTTTGCGCCGCGATCCCGTGCTGGTAATGATAGGCGTTGCTCATGGTGGCCTGCTGCATGTTTGTGGGCATGGCGGCGTACATGCAGGCCATGCCGGACGTCTGGTTCATGCGGCG
>CAJTSU010000276.1 GCA_910579055.1 uncultured Mailhella sp.
GAGATGAGCCTCGCTCCGCTCGACTCCGAGAGCATTTCTATGACAAAATGCTCTAAGGGGGAACACCATAAAATTTCTGTTTTCACAAGTTTGTGAATATTTTATTGATATGTTTAATAAGTGAAACGCAGGAGGACTTATGGGCACATTGTATCTTTTGCTCTGTGGATTCGGCTTTGGAGGAGTTCTCGTTTTCCTGCGCCGCACAGCCACCAAATGGTATCACTGGATTCTTGCCATCCTGCTTTATATTTGGATTTGTCTGGGTATTTCTTTCGTTTACATCAATAACGCCGGTTACCATCATCAGGCCGCACGCGTTGGTGCTCTTTTCTTCGGCCTCACCGCCATTGCCTGGGCGTTTGCCTTCGCCCGATCCATGGGCTTTATCGGAAAGAAAAAAACCATACTGGAACCGAGCTGACAGGGGGAAGCGGGTATGGATCGTAGAAATTTTCTTAAACTTGGCGGTATGATGCTTGGCGCTGCGGGTACGATGGGCTTGCCCTCCTCTGTGCGCGCAACCATGAATTCAGAATACGAAACTGCAATTCTATCCGAAAAACCAGTCTATCGACCTGATGGATGGAAGGGGGCAAACGTCAGGACTCTGGATTACCCAGGCGGTGCCATTGACCTCAATAACCTCAAACAGGTGGATCTGAACACCTGCAACAGCCTGGGAACAACTAAAATCATCGGCCCTGTGGCTTCCCGACGCGAGCTTGACGGCGGTTTCATGAAGTTTGACACCAACGTGTACGGCGATAAGGCTGAACTCAACAGGAAGGCAGGGCCGCAATACTATTCCCCCTTGGGCATGGCCATTGCCATGACTGCGCGCCGAACCGGATATGAAGAAGATGTGGACGGAACCCCAAGAGCGGAAAAACTTCCGATTCCCGATCCGGTAACTATGGCCCGCCATCTCAAGGACGTCGCCCTGTATCTTGGCGCGGATGACTGCGGCATCGGCCTGGTTCCGATGCAGTCCGTCTTCACGCATCAGGCGGCTACCCACGAGGAAATGAAGTTCAAAGGCGTGCCTCAATCCTATGAAAAACCGGTTCACAACACGCATCCGCTCGCCATTGTCATGTTGTACAACCAGGATTTCAAAATGGGAACAATGGCCTCAAACGGCTATGACGGCGGCACATTCGGTGCGCGCCGTGCATATCTGTACAGCGGGTTGAACGCCGATGTACTGGCGCGTTATATCCGTCATCTCGGTTATGAAGCCCGCGCCCACCATAACGAAAATTACCATGTTATGGTTCCGCCGCTTCTGATTTCCGCCGGCATGGGAGAATTGAGCCGCCTGGGTGAATGCGTCCTGCACCCCTATCTGGGCACCAACTTCAAAGCCTCGGTCGTCACAACGAATATACCGGTTGTGCCGGACAAACCCATAGATTTCGGCCTGCAAGAATTTTGCAAGGTATGCAAGAAATGCGCGTTGCACTGCCCCAGCAAAGCCATCTCCGAACTTGATGATCCAGTGGAATACAACGGTTATCTGCACTATCCTCTCGACTCCAAGGCCTGCACCATCTTCCGGCGTACTCAGCCTGAAGGCTATGGCTGCGGACGCTGCGCCGTGGTCTGCCCCTGGGCGAACAAAGAAGACAGCTGGTTCCACTACTGGGATCCTATATGAGTTCCATGAAAAGCAGCGCTCTCAATCGTCTTATCGTTCAGATGGACGACATGCTCGGGTATGGTACCGAAGTTGCAACGGAATACAAGTCATGGATGGGATACCCCGGCATGTTCTAGCTCTGCCGCGGCTCACACGAGGTTTGTCGGCGTTTTGGGAGGGGCTTTGCCCCTCCCAAAACGCCGAAAAGATCAAAGGGATGTTTCAATCCGCATGCCTCCCCTGAAGGGAGGGGTACAAAAAACGATTTCAGCGGCTCCGCCGTTTTGTCAAGTTCACTTTTTTCCTGGCTCTGTAGTGGAACCGTGTTGATGGCGCTGCGCGTGACGTGTGCCTTTGTTCCGGCATGGGCGGCAACATCCGCTGCCGTAAAGGCAGCCCGTGTTCCACACAGATGAAAGGCAGCCTATATTCACAGCTAGCTCGCTTGCGCCTTCGTGAAGCTGCGCTTCACTCGGATCCGCTCCGCGTGGCATTGCTTCCGCAGCCTCCTGAGGACACTCAAGCGGCTTTGCCGATACTCGCTCTCGCTTGTGTTCTGCGCGGAAAGCGCTGCGCTCGCACCTCCGGCGGTCAAGGATAGTTTCAACACTAGAGCGTTTTGCGATTGAAAGTATCTTCCAGCCAGAATCCTATGTTCTGGCGCGCAGGTTTCACGCCTGAAGCCGGAGCTTGCTCTGCTGT
>CAJTSU010000277.1 GCA_910579055.1 uncultured Mailhella sp.
TTTATAGACTATTTTTTGAAAGCACTAACTGTCAAACTCCCGAAAAAATCCAGTCATACCTGATATAGCGTATGCGATTGACCACAGACCGGCGGAATAATCCATAATTTCAAAACGATTACAATTTATCATGAAAGTTTTCATACAAAAGCGCGACTACCGTATCAGATTTTTTTGTAATTTTCCCATCTTTGACACCTTATAGGAGATAAAACCGACATTATCGTCTGATTCACAGCAGTTAATGGCGGATTTAATTTTTCAGACTTTGTAGTATATTCAGCGCCTTGTTTGAGCTATTATGGATTTCAATTTCTTTAACATTATAATTTCCGTATCGAGCCAAAAACCACTGGTTTCAAAGAGCTTATCCGTCAGATCGGTACGTTTGAAAGTGGGGATGAAGCCTTCGGATTGTATATACAGGGCGTTCATATCACGTAGAGTTGACAAAATCCGGTCGGTTGTAAACTGTTCGCCAAGACGATGTTCGAGTACTCGATAGAGGAACAATGCAATAAAGCAGATTGCGAAATGTGCTTTGACGGCCTTGTCTGTGCGGTGATACACCGGGCGCGCTTTCATCTGGGTCTTCATGATGCGGAAAGACTCTTCGATTTCCCAGCGGGCGCGGCTGATTTTCAGCAAGTCCGGTATGGTATGTTGTCTGTTGCCCAGCTTGTCGGTATATTCCTCAAGGTTGGTGCATATGGCATAGAAGCCGTCGTATTGCTCCTCCTCATTGACGCGGTCGTAATCTATATGATATCCGGCTTCGATTTCGGCCAGCTCTCCATCGGGGGTGCATTTATCCTCCTTAATGTAGCTCCGGAAGTTCTTTGGAGAATCCGCGGCATTTCCATGGAGGATGGCTTTTTCGGCTTTGTCGAGATTCTGACTTCGCTTCAACCTCTGATATTCAAGATATTTAAGGGAGAACGACACGATGCAACGCTGTTCGAGCTTTGTTTCCACGCCGGTCTCGACGTCCTTTACCCATGTAGGATACCAGCGCTCTTTATAGAAGGTCTTGTCTTTGAAGGTCTCATAGTTCTCGGGCTTTACTATTTCTGTCAAGGTGTATTCTGTGGCGGGATCGCCCGGCAGATGCCATCCATCATCGGCCAATGCCCATGACTTGATTTTTCCGGAAGACTTCTTTTTGCCGTCCGTGTCAGGCAATGTCTTGACGGACTGTGCGGTGATAAATTTGCGCCGGTCTGTGTCGTTGTACACCTTGTTGCTCCCGGATGAGAGACCTGCATCGGTACACATTATGAACTCCTCGATGTCCATGCGCTCTCCGATCATCTTTTCAAGAGGACGGAGTGTGACCTGCTCGTTGGTGTTTCCCGGATTGATGTTGAACGCAAGCGGCAGTCCATCGGCATCCATGAAGATGCCCATCTGAACGATAGGGGTGCGACGGTTTTCCTTGGATGCACCCGGACGGCGCAGTCCCGTTTCAGCTGTCGACTCGTAGAAGAAATTAGTGCAGTCATAGTAGATGATTGACGTATTCCTTTTCAGCAGATCCTTGGAATAGTGGAACAACCGCTCCTGGATATAGTCAAGGTTGCGTTCCACGGCTATGAGCGAGCGGTAGATCTGATGCAGGCTTATTGGCTTGACAAGCGCCAGTGTGGTGGCCAGTTCCCATGTGGCGAGCTTCGAGGCCGGCCACAGGATGCGGCAGAATACGAGCTGGCGCATAATCTCGTTGAGGTCATACCTGAATTTACCGCGCCGTCCTATTCCATCGCATATCTTGTCAATGCCAAGTTCATAATACAGCTTGTTCAGAGTCAGATAGCCTATGTTGAATGAGCGGGGCTCGTCTTTTGCGATACGTTTGTCCGGCATATAGCGAACCGACACGCACCTGCGTTGCTCCTGATCCAGCAGGGTCTCCCGCTCACACTCAGACCGGGCCCACGCCCATGCGTCCGTGACATTCTCACGCTCGCGTATCTCAGCCAAAGTGCCGAGCCTGCGGACATTCTTCTTTGTGCTTGTGCCTGAACTGTTGCGGAATGATTTCGCTATATAGTAAATTTTGCCTTCCACTGGGCGGCTGGGGGATAAATGCATGGCGTATAATTATATTCTACAATATACTACAAAGATACAAAATAAAATTGACTCCGCAAAATATTCGGCGTCAATTTTATAGACTATTTTTTGAAAGCACTAACTGTCAAACTCCCGTGTCAATCGGTTCATATTCATATACGTTTGTTTTTATAATTTATTTTCACACCGCAACAGCGAAGCTCTCGCGAGTGAGTTCCGAGCGCAAGTCGTCCATTGGCCGGTGCGCGTTGGCTTGCCACGGAAAC
>CAJTSU010000278.1 GCA_910579055.1 uncultured Mailhella sp.
GGGGGGGCGTCGCTCCATGGCTCGCTACGCTCGCGCCTCCGGCGGCCAAGGTTAGTATCAACACTATCCTGAAACAGAGCCTTCGGCAAAGAACATGGCTTCTTCTTTGTTTCTTGCATATACGTCATCAATATAAACGGAGTATGCCACGTGTATCACAAAACACTTTTGTCACCTCTCAAGCTGACAGACACGCTGATCCTTAAAAATCGCATGATCAAGTCGCCCCAGTCCACCATGTACTGGGACGACGATTATTTCATGTCGGATCGCGTCATTGATTTTTACGAAAGCATCGCACAAGGCGGTGTGGGGCTGCTCATTCTGGCGGGCATTCTCTGGTATCCGGCGCATCCGGGCGGTATCTACGGGGCGCTCTATGATGACAAATATCTGCCCGGTATGAAAAAGTTCGTGGAGAGGATGCACAGACACAACTGCCCCGTGTTCTGTCAGTTCCACCATACCGGCCCGTCTTCTCCCAGTGATGACAAGGGAGGCCGTCCCTTTGGGCCTTCGCGTCTGGAGCAGGAAGATATGGCGTCGCCGCTTCCGTATCTCCATGCCACGCGCGAGCTTTCTCTGGAGGAAATCGAAGAGCATAAGCGCCGTTATGTCGATGCGGCCGTGCGCGCCAGGGAGGCCGGCTTTGACGGGGTGGAAGTTCACGGCGCCCACGGCTACTTTCTGGCCTCTTTTCTCAGCCGCGTCTGGAACAGAAGAACCGATCAATATGGGATCCAGAGTTTTGAAAGCCGCACCCGGCTCATGGTGGAAATCATGGAAGGCATCCGTGAACGCTGCGGTGAGGATTTCCCCATCGGCGTGCGCATCAATGGGGAAGAGTATGGCGCGAAAGGGGCGATGACCCTGGAGGAATCGAGGGAGATTGCCAAAATTCTGGAGAAGGCGGGAGCCTGCTACATCAGCGTTTCCGGTTACGGTTTCGGCCCGCTGCCCATGACCTATGTGCCGGATTACTTCCCGTATCCCGAACCGGAAGACCATATGAAGCCTTACATGGACAGATACCGGGGTGACGGCGTGTATGCCTGTTCGGCCGAAGAGATCAGGAAAGTGGTCAATGTGCCTGTGGTCGCGGTGGGGCGCATGGATGAAGACAAGGCCGAGCGCATCCTGTCGCAGGGCAAGGCCGATCTCATCGCGTTGGGCCGCACCCTGTGGGCCGACCCCGAATTTCCCAACAAGGTCAGAGACGGGCGCATAGAGGATATTGTGCGCTGCACGCGTTGCGCCACATGCGAAGACCCGCCCCGCGGAGCGCGCCGCTGCCGCGTCAATCCTTCCATGGGACGGGAAAGGGAGCTGAACATTGAACCGGCCCGGAAGTTCAAAAAGGTCATGGTCATCGGCGGCGGCCCCGCAGGCATGGAAGCCGCGCGCGTCGCCTCTCTGCGCGGCCATGCCGTTACCCTGGTGGAAAAAGACTCCCGCCTGGGGGGGCGTCTTTTCCTCGCATCCATGATTAAGGGTAGTGACGTGGAAGACGTGAAGCCGGTCATAAGCTATCTCACCCGGCAAGTCACCGAGCGTTCCGGCATCAATATACGTCTGAACACCGCCGGAACGGTGGAACTCATTGCCGGGGAAAGGCCGGACGCGGTCATTGTCGCCACGGGCGGAACCTACGCGCTTCCGGATATTCCCGGTATACAGCGATGGAACGTGCAGGGCGTCAAGACCATGTCGAAGCTGGCCGCCCTGCCGCTTCGCATACTCGGCCCCGACCGGCTGAATGAACTCAGCAGGCTGGCCATGCCGATCGGTTCCCGCATCACTATTGTCGGCGGCCAGATCGAAGGCATACAGGGCGCTGTTTTTCTGAAAAAACGCGGCAAGGATGTGGCCGTTCTGGAGGCTTCCGACCATATCGGCGAAGGCATCCCTCCCCGCTACATGGAACGGGCTGCGGCCTGGCTCAGAAAGAATGACGTATCCATCAGCACGGGCATTACTCTCCGGGCCATCGACAAGGGGGGAGTGCATTACCTTGACGCCCAGGGCCGTGAATGCTGCCGGGAGTCGGATTTTGTCCTGGTTCTGACACGGCAGACCCCCGATCACTCGCTGGCCGACAGCATCCGCAATCTGGTTCCCGAAGTGCATGTCATAGGTTCGGCCAACGGCGCGGCTTCCAGCCTCATCGTCCATGCCATTGCCGAAGGCCGAACCGTGGGCGTTCAACTTTAACCGCCGGAGGCGCGAGCGTTAGCGAGCATGGAGCGACGCCCCCCCGCCGCATGGTAATGCGGCATG
>CAJTSU010000279.1 GCA_910579055.1 uncultured Mailhella sp.
CCCGCCGTGCCCATATTGAAGGCCATGTTCAAAAGCACCGCGGAACGCGCTTCGCCAGCCTTGCGCCACCAGGGCAAGGCGCGATCCAGAGCCACACCCAGCATGCGCACGTCCTCGAACAAAATTTTGCGCGCCCGGGGTTCATCAATCTTTGCCCCTTCTCCAAGCCCTGCAAGGGGGCGCGCATCCAGGTTATGGCCATAGCCGATGGTCAGCGCGCCGGCGGGGCAACGGTAGGCCACATGGCAGCCCGCTCGATCCCGCTTTGCCCCTTCGTGCCGCATGAGCTGCTTCAGCAGCGTTTCATTTTCCTCAATTCGTCCCGGCATAGTTCCTCCCGAAGCTTTGCCTGTTCGTTCAGATGTCATCCGGCAGACCTTCGCGCTTGTCTGACCCGATGGGGAGATCTTACCCCCGCTTTTCGGGCCGGGCAGGCTGGGGAGGAGCTCAGGCATCCCTCGGAAGGGACACAGGAGGGGTTGACAGGGGGAAAAAACGCCCCGGTTCCGAACCATCTCGGAACCGGGGCGTACCCTGAAGAGCAGACAATCTCGCCGGAACATTGTGGTCCATGCGTGGCACCCTGTCCGGCAAACAATCCTGTTTTCAACTTCTACCGGCTGCCCGCCCTTGAATGTTTCCGTCCACAGCCATGACCGGCCGTGCGGATTCCTCCCGGAAAGAGAGGCGGTATAAACATGCGTTCATCGGTTTGCCGCGTTATCCATCTCCCCTTTGGCATTCCCCCTCGCACTGCTCACGTTTCCTTTCCGCCGAATGCCGGTCAGGCCGCATTCACGCTTGGGGCATGCGCGCGCCAAGCCTGAAGCATTCCGGCCTCGGCGCTGTAGCGGGTTTTGCTTCCCGTGCCTTCCACGGCAATGGGCGCCCCCTGTTGCACCCAACTCCGCACGGCTTTTTGCCCCACCCCCATTTCCTCACAAATTTCGCTCATACTGCGCAAGATTTTGGGTAGATACGCCACCACGACAGGCTCCATGACCTTTCTCCTTTCATGTTTGCGAAGAACTTCCTGTAAACAATATTACCAATAGGAACATATAAAATCAACAGTAATATCCTTCAGGCAATTATGACCGCTTTGTGTGTGGAGCCGCCGCTCAAAGCTCGCTGTGCCCAACCCTCCGGCGGTCAAGGATATATTTGGCCCTATTCTGCGGCAAGGCGGCTATGGCTGAATACTGGACAATCCTTTTGCCTTTCGGTAAAATGCCTTTATGAAAACAACATTTTACCACAAGGTGCTGGCTGCTCTCCGTGAAGGGGTGGCTACGTATGGAAATGCAGCAGCATTGGCTCGGGCATCGGGCGCTTCGCCCGCGAATCTCAGCCGTTGGCTATCGGGAGAACGGGTGCCCCGCCTTGCGGAGATCTCCCCCGTGCTCGATCTGCTCGGCGTAACTCCTACAGTTCCGTCAACCGACGCGGGACGTGACGTCTGCTTTGTGGATGCGAAAGTGGTTCCAGCCGGAGAAGGCGTTGAACCGCCGCAGGCCGAAGATTACCTTGCCGCGCCATTGGTGGGCGAAGTGGGGGCCGGGCCGGGCTATCTGCCGGAAGAAGATATCAAGAGCTGGTTCCTTGTCTATCGAAACCTCCCGGCCATTCGCCACCGCAGTAACCTCATGGCGGTGGAAATAGGAAAGAACTCCACCAGCATGCAGCCGCTTCTCAATCCCGGTGATATTGTCCTTGTGGATAGAAACGACAAAGATGTAGACTACCCCGGCCATATCATGCTTGTGCGCGACCCGGACGGGCAGGGAATGGTTAAGCGCGTTTCCGTGGAAGAAAGCCGGGGCGATTTCATCATTCAGTTTTACAGCGACAACGCTGTTCGCAACCCGCCCATGGTGTTCAGCCTGCGCTCTGATTACCTTGGCGAATGGGATCGCGCCATCGTAGGGCGTATTATCTGGGCCTGGAGCGACGTGCGCGAAAAATAGCTTCCGGCACACAAGCCCCCCCAGGCCGCCTCAAGGCGGCCTCTTTTATGCCCTTGCCTTCCCCGATATTACGCTTTGCCGTAAACAGCGTTGAAAATAACCTTGACCGCCGGAGGCGCGAGCGAGCCGGCCGTGGTTACATGCGGCCTTATCTCTGCTGTCGCCATTCGCAAGGCTCCTTCGTCGCCTAGAGCATTTTGCGATTGAAAGTATCTTCCAGCCAGGATCCTATGGTCTGGCGCGCAGGTTTCACGCCTGAAGCCGGAGCTTGCTCCGCTGTCCATGCCTG
>CAJTSU010000280.1 GCA_910579055.1 uncultured Mailhella sp.
ATGAGCCTCGCTCCGCTCGACTCCGAGAGCATTTCAATGACAAAATGCTCTAAAGGCGACTCAGGGGGAAAACGTAGCCAGTTCCTGTGGAATGTACAGACTTGAACCCCTGACGCACAGTAATAGTGAAAAGAGTTTTACTGAATTTAAAAAAAATCTGTTTTTCTGTTGACAAAAAGAAGTGATCCTAGTACTTCTCTTCTTCGCCGCTGCGGGAGTAACTCAGTGGTAGAGTGCAACCTTGCCAAGGTTGAAGTCGCGGGTTCAAATCCCGTCTCCCGCTCCACTATGCATTTCCTTGGCGGCATAGCCAAGTGGTAAGGCAGAGGTCTGCAAAACCTCGATTCTCCAGTTCAAATCTGGATGCCGCCTCCATGCGGGAGTAACTCAGTGGTAGAGTGCAACCTTGCCAAGGTTGAAGTCGCGGGTTCAAATCCCGTCTCCCGCTCCAGATTATATGTTCCCTTGCAGCGCGGGAATAACTCAACGGTAGAGTGTCAGCTTCCCAAGCTGAAGGTTGCGGGTTCAAATCCCGTTTCCCGCTCCAGATTGAATGCCAGCCGGGTTCAATACAGTCCAAAAGCCATTGAAAAACAAGACAAAATGGCCTGAAGACAGTATGAACCCGGCTATTTTCGTCCATAGACATCCCTTCTTTCTCGGGGTATTTTCGGGGGTATATTTTACCTGCCCGGAGGTAATACCCCATGCCCCTTACCGATACCGCCATCCGTGGCATAAAGCCAGCGGACAAGGCCCGGAAGTTTTTCGACGGCAACGGCCTTTTTCTTTACGTCGCGCCCAGCGGCACCAAGAGCTGGCGCGTGAAATACCGTTTTCAGGGCCGCGAGAAACTGCTTACCCTTGGTACATACCCCCAACTGTCCCTCAAAGAAGCACGGGAAGCGAGCAATGACGCCAAAAAACTGCTGCGAAGGGGTATCGACCCTTCCGTTCAGAAAAAGGCGGCTTCTCGCATTGAGGAAAACAGTTTCGAGGCCATAGCGCGGGAATGGCACGCCAACAAGAAGTCGGCATGGAGTGAACGCTATGCCGAAGATGTGCTTGAGCGCATCGCCGTCAATGTTTTCCCCTATCTGGGCAAATATCCCATCAGCGAAATTACCCCGCCGGAGCTTTTGGCTGTGCTTCGCAAAATCGAAGCGCGTGGGGCCAGCTATCAGGCAAACCGTATACTTGAGAGCTGTTCGCAGATATTCCGTTACGCTATCGCCACAGGCAGAGCTGAACGGGATACCGCCGCAGACTTGCGCGGGGCACTTAAGCCGCACATTACCACCTCCCGCGCCGCCATCACCGATCCGGTGGAAGTCGGAGGGCTTTTGCGGGCCATTGACGCCTACACGGGAAACGTTGTCACCAGGTGCGGTTTGCAACTCCTTGCACTGACCTTTCTGCGTCCAGGAGAAGTTCGCCTTGGCGAATGGGGCGAGATCGACATGGAGGAAAAACTGTGGCGCATCCCCGCCCGTCGCATGAAAATGCGCCTTGATCATCTTGTACCCCTGAGTTCTCAGGCTTGCGTTGTTCTGGAAGAACTGCGCCAGATAACCGGGCGTGGACGGCTCATGTTCCCCGACTTGCGATCTTCCGAACGAGCTATCAGCGATGCGACATTCATCGCGGCCTTGCAGCGTATGGGGTTTGAAAAGGATGAAATGTGCGCTCACGGCTTCCGATCCATGGCCAGCACCATTCTCAACGAACAGGGTTATCCGGCGGATGCCATTGAAAAACAGCTTGCCCACAATCCCCGCAACAAGATACGTGGCATTTACAATCGAGCGGAATATCTGTCGGAACGACGCCGTATGATGGATGAATGGGCCGACTATTTAGACTCATTACGCAATACTGGACGAGAGAAAAATGTCAGCATGGAGGTGAACTCATGAAAGAAGGCGCTATTAGTCCCTATATTGTACTGGCCCCTGCGGAAGATGATGCGGATGGGGAGGAACCTCAGATGAGCATCGCCAATACTGGTTGGAGTGAGGAAGAAATGGAACGGATGAGGGCTATGGGTTATGACGGCATGGACATAATCCGGGCCTGGTATAGTTGAGCAAGACACTTTTTGTTCCAATGGGCGGCCTATCTTGATGAACTCCGGGAGCGGGCCAAGGGAAAGTTTCAATAATTACACTAAATTGTAGTAGTTCAGACTTGATCTGACATTCGCTCCGTTTTGATGTCTCCTCTTGT
>CAJTSU010000281.1 GCA_910579055.1 uncultured Mailhella sp.
ACCCTCGGCCTCCGGCGTGACAGGCCGGCGTTATAACCGTCTTAACTACCGCTCCGTGTGCATGGTGGGCAGTACAGGACTTGAACCTGTGACCCCCGCCGTGTGAAGGCGATGCTCTACCAACTGAGCTAACTGCCCATGCAACGGAGAAGATATCTACGTTTCCTGAATGCTTTTGTCAACAAAAAAAACTTATTCCTTGCCGGCTTCTTCCAGTTTTCTTTTTTTCAGGTGTACTTGTATGCAATTCAGCGCTGCGGGCGTAATACCAGAAATACGGCTCGCCTGGCCCAGCGTCTGAGGTTTCACGCGGTTGAGCTTTTCCTGCACTTCGGCTGAAAGCCCGGGGAGCCCCGTGTACTCCATGTCAGAAGACAGGGTTATGTGTTCCATCCAGTTGAGCGTATTGGCCGTCCAGCGTTGCCGTTCAATATAGCCTGCGTACTTGATAATACTTTCCGCCTCGCTGAGAATATTAATGTCTTCCCGCTCCAGGTCTGGCAAAAATACGGCCAGTTGGGCAAGGGAAAGAGTTGGACGTCGGGCCAGTTCCGCCAGTGAGACGCCCTGATGCGGACATGGTTCACCAAGAGAGGTCAGCGCATCGCGTACGGATGCGTCCGGTGTGATCCGTGTTCCTTCAAGGCGTTCAAGAAGCTTCGCAAGAGCGTGTTGTCTGGTTTGGAAAATGCTCCAGTGTTCATTCGTCACCAGGCCGCGTTCTCGCCCGTACGGAGTCAGCCGGGCATCCGCATTGTCTTCTCGGAGCAAAAGCCGGTATTCCGCGCGTGACGTGAACATGCGGAACGGCTCTTCAGTGCCCTTTGTCACCAGTTCATCCACCAGAACCGCCATATAGGCTTCATCTCTGCCCGGCAGGAATGCGGGCCTTTTTTCAAGTGCGGCAGCCATATTCAGGGCTGCCCACAGGCCCTGGGCCGCTGCTTCTTCATAACCTGAGGTTCCGTTGATCTGGCCGGCCAGCCAGAGCCCCGGCAGCACCTTGGTTTCCAGAGTGGGCAAGAGCTGCACGGGGTTAACGTAATCATATTCAATGGCATACCCCGGCCGTATGATACGCGCATTTTCCAGACCGGGGATGGTGGAGAGCATGGCTTCCTGAATGTCCAGCGGCAGGCTTGTCGAAATACCATTGGGATAGCATTCCGGCGATGTGACTCCCTCCGGTTCAAGAAATATCTGGTGACGTTCCCGTTCGGGAAAGCGGGCAATCTTGTCTTCTATCGAAGGGCAGTAGCGCGCGCCTGTACCTTCGATAATGCCTGTGAACAACGGCGAACGCCCGAAGCCGGAACGGATGATTTCATGCGTGCGCGCATTGGTCCAGGTAATATGGCAGGGTAATTGGGGGAGCTTGTGTCCGTTGCCGTGAAAGCTGAAACAGGGAGATGGTTCATCTCCATATTGTGCTTCCAGCAGGGAATAGTTGATGCTGGAACGCAAAATGCGAGGTGTTGTGCCGGTTTTCAGCCGGCCCAGCTTCAGCCCGTGCCGGCGCAGGGAGGCTGAAAGATGCGCGGCCGGAGCATCCCCCAGGCGTCCTCCAGGTATATGAGTCAGGCCAACATGAATGAGTCCGGACAGAAAGGTGCCGGTGGTCAAAAGTATATGGCTGGCTGTGAACGTTTTGCCAAGTGCGGTATGTACGCCGCGGGCGACACCGTTTTCGGCAAAGATGTCATCTGCCATATCCTGCCAGATAACGAGATTTGGTTGTGCAAACAAATCATGCTTGACCACGCGCATATACGCATCGCGATCCATCTGCCCGCGACGCGAACGAACCGCCGGGCCTTTGCTTGCATTGAGGATACGGAACTGGATACCTGCCTCGTCAGCCCATAAGCCCATGCGACCGCCAAGCGCGTCGATTTCCCGAACCAGATGCCCTTTTGCAAGGCCGCCTATGGCCGGGTTACAGGAAAGATGGCCGATACGATCCACATTGCTGGTAATAAGCAGTGTGCGATGTCCCATCGCTGCCAAAGCCATTGCCGCTTCACAACCGGCATGGCCCGCTCCCACGACGATACAGGAAAAGTCAGTAGTCATTGTCACTGGTACCATAGGTAAGATTGCTTCGCCGAAAGCGTGGTTTCGGCGAAGCAATCTTAACGTTGATTCAATGTTATATGGGGCCAGAGCATTTTGTCATTGAAATGCTCTCGGAGTCGAGCGGAGCGAGGCTCATCTC
>CAJTSU010000282.1 GCA_910579055.1 uncultured Mailhella sp.
CAACTGGAGTTCACGCTGGATGCCGGGCTGGCTGTGTCTGGCCTGAAACTGCCCAAAGCGGAAAAAGGCGCGGAAGAGGATGCGACGTTCCTCGTGAATGCCGATCTCTGCGCCGCTGTGGCGGATATGGTGGTGGGGGTGGTAGAAGAATAAATAACATGCCGGATCGGCCTATATGCCGATCCGGCAATGTCAAAACAAAGTGAATTATTCAAATAGCCCTAAAAATACTACTTATTAGATTTATTTTTCTGATCTATTTGATCAGGTTTGTATTGACTATCACATGTACGCAAACCATCAATATGTTCAGACAAGTCCGCTGGTATATGATTATATAATGGATCAAGAATAAAATCTATGCCTTCACGACGCGCCAATTTTGCTGCTGGAACAAAATCGCTATCTCCAGAAATAAGAATAATTCTATCAACCAATTTTTTATATGCTAGAGAGGCAATATCAACACCTATTTTTATATCAACCCCTTTTTGCTCGATAGATAAACTAAAATCATCGTCTGTCAATTGGTCAAATTTTTGTTGTCCATTACACAACTTTTTAAAAGTAGAGGACGTTATAGTAAACCATGACTTGTCATGTTTTGGTGCAAGACGCCCAAGTCGAAGAGCAAATTTTCTTTTCTTTTTAAGTTCATCGATAAATATATTCATCCATTTGTATAAATCCGTTTTGGAATAATTAATTTGCCTCTTAAAGTATGGATGATAGATATTATCGCCTGTCGGCATACAGTCATAATAAAAAATTCTATACAAATCATCACATTGATTTTTACGATTTTGTAGATGTCTATGACAATAATTTTCAAGCTCATTTGCACGTTCTTCTGCTGCAATACAACCCTTTACCTTCTGAGCCATTCTGCGGTAAAAACCACCATCTACTAAAATTGCAGTTTTCATAGTGCAATACCAAAAAAGCTCCCGGCCTCAGCGTTGCCTCAAATTAATCGGCTGCCTACTACCGGGAGCGCTATTAGCTTTTGTGTGACGGAACTCAAGCTCGCGTCTGCATTTAATATATGTCCACCAGTTGGATTGTCAAGCCATAGCCACAGTAAACTAAAAATTTATTACTCTCACGAGATGACTGACTCAGCGACTGGTATCCGCAAAATCGGTGGTCGGTGGCAGGAAGGGGTGCGACGTGAAGCTTATAAAAATATGGAAACATGCGCTACCTCATTCTGATGTGCCTGCTCGCACGCTCTTTCTCCTCCAAAACCTCAACCCTCCTCCACAGTTTCCGATCCCGCTCATTCCTTACCAAATCCCTGCTCCCTGCCGGGCCGAAGGCGTATTCCGCCGTTCTCTCGGCGTACCGCTGCCAGTTGCGGCCGGTCTGCGTTTCCCGAATGGTCGGGCGCAAACGCGAATGGTTTCTTCCACGCTCTCCCGGATGTGGTCGTTGGAGCGCAGTCGCAGGGCGATCATCGCGTCCACGCGGGAGTAATCCTCAATGGTCAGATGAGAGCGGATACTCTCAAGATGGGCAAAGAAGCCGCTGCCAGGTTGTCGAGCAGAACGTCCGGGCATTTCACAGGAGAGATTCAGGGTCAGGCGGGGAGGCCGTAACCACATTGAATCATGAGATTTTCTTGACAAAAAGGCTGTTCCGGCATGCCTGAAAAAATTTTTTTCTGGCGCTTTCCGAAAAAATATTTGCCGTCCGCCCAAATGGCCCCTGGAATGCCGCTCCAAAAGAATCAATATTTCTCAACTGGTTCCATCCAATATTCCACTCCTGCCGTCATGCCGGGATTTTCCTGACTTTTGATAACCCTAACAAAATATTTTGGAAAATTTGTTCTCATCCTTTTTTTTAAATCCATAGACAAAACATGGTAAATGGTATAACCTGAAACCAACCTTTACCGGTAATGGAGTTTTCCGACAACAGAGGAGTTTGGTTTGTACCCAGTAGCATAATGTTCATTGCCTGTCTTGAGGCAGGCGCAGATTTTGGGGGGATTGTTATGTCGTTTGAGAATATGCCTGATTCTACGGATATGGAAATTTCCGCTCAAAGCACAACCGTTGAAAACACGCCGGATACGTCTCCGATTGCCCCAATGGCGGCCCATTGTGCCGAAGGGCGCTGAAATCGACCTCGCCATCTTCGAGGACTTCAGCTTCCTTGACGCCTCGGCCACGTCTGATACGAACGCTTCCGACGCGTCCGAAC
>CAJTSU010000283.1:0-1537 GCA_910579055.1 uncultured Mailhella sp.
GTAAGATTGCCTCCGCTGGGAATCCCCCGACTTTAGGCGGCGGAGGATGTCAAGCTTCATGCGCCCTCCTGTTAAAAACAATGTATATAATTTTTTCCATACAGTCAATAAAATATATATTTTTATCCATACTATAATCAATGCGGGCAGCTTCCCCCGCTCCGGCTCCCGGCGTGGGCGTTGCCGGAGATGGTGGCGTTTCCCGATACGGACAGGTTGCCCTCAATGGTCAGATCCCCGATCTGGCGGCGGCTGCCGGTTTCGGTTGATTCCCCGGCCCCGCCGCCGTAGCCGGTGGACGTTTTATTGCCCTGTTCCGTGATCTGCGGGGCCTTGAGGGTCAGACTGCCCGCCGCTTCCACGGCGGCATTGCCGCCCGCATGAACATCCACGTTTCCCCCTGCCCGAATGCTGGCATTGCCGCCGATTTCCACCGTCCAGTCTTTGGGTGAAACGGTCAGAAAGGAGCCGTCCTTTTCTATCCTGATGCTCACCCCCGGCGTCTGCTGGATGACAAGCTCGTTCAGGCCGCACTCCGGCGCGGCATTTCCCTGCCAGCGGAAATTGCTGATGCGCGGATAGTTGGGGTCGCCGTCGTAGTAGGAGAGATCGCAGAGCGTGCCGGGCGCGGGCGGGCAGACAATGCCCCGCTGCGGCCCGCCCCACATGATGGGGATTTCCACGCGGGGGATGAGCGGCTCTTTGGGGTCGTCCGTTTCGTCGTTCCGGAGCGGCCGCACATCGGCGTAATATTTGCCGTCGCTGGCGTAGGCGTTGACCACGCGGGCTTTGCGAACCATGCGGTAATAATGCCGAAGATCGGGCATGGCCAGTTCTATGGCCTTGCGGAGGATGTCGAGAGGGTTTGTGTCAGGCATACGTATCACCCGTGTGTTGCAATAAAAGACATCTTGCATTTCCTGCCGGAAATGCGCTTAAGACAGCCGCACTTTCCAGTGCGGCAAAGGCATCATGTATCCACGGCTGGCTACGCGTTCCACGCGTGAAGCTGCGCTTCCCGCGTATCCGCTCCGCGAAACATTACTTCCGCTCCTCGCCCCCCTCCATGCCGCATTACCATGCGGCGGGGGGTCGTCGCTCCAAACGCCGCTAACGCGGCGTGCCTCCGGCGGTTAGGGAAAAGCTATCCCCAACCTTCGTCTTTCCCGTACCCGATGAGGGTCTTGTTGCCGCCGGAACCAAGCTCATGGTACACGCTTTGCGCCATGACCAGAGCGGAGAATCCCCGCCGGGCGTCGCGGATGCGCACCATGCGGCTTGCCGTCAGCCCCGGCAGGAGCGTTGCCCACACATGGCTCATGCCCGCCGGATCAGGGCTGTGCGTGAGCAGGTTGTCCGCGCTCTGGACGACATACACGTCGCCCGGCTCGGCCCCGTCCGACCAGTACAGGCCGGAAGTTCCGAGCCAGACGGCATGGCGGGAAAGGTCATGCCCGAAGCTCCGCTCCAGCGTGACGGCAAGCTGCTTGATGGCCCGCGCCACGGTACAGCCGGAAAACACGATGTGCGGCAGGGT
>CAJTSU010000283.1:1559-2207 GCA_910579055.1 uncultured Mailhella sp.
TCAAGCCCCGCCACAGCCAGCCCCGTGGACGACAGCAGGCGCGAGGCCACGGCGCGGGAGCTTTCACCGTGCATGGCAAGGGTCACCGTTGTGTCCAGCAGCGCCTTTTCCAGCCCCAGCGCCGTGACGCGCACCACATCCGGCCCGGCCTGTTCGATCTCCCTGACCGTGCCGCGCCATTCCTGCCATGTGCCGCCGTCGCCGCGATGCCCGAACCTTACGCGCACGGTCTGCGCCACGGCCAGTCCCGCCCGAATGCTTCCGTCCGGATCGGGCAGGTCGATCTCCACGCGGGAAACCACGGCCCGCCGCCGGAAGGAGAGCGTCAGGCGCGGGGTGCGCAGTACCTCAAACGGCCCGACATTGCAGCGTATCTTGATGCCTTCAATCATTTCTTTCATTCCTCGCTCAGCTCCATGCCCGGCAGGCAAAGCCTGACCGGGCCTTCGCTCGTCATTCCATGCGCGGCACGCCGCGCGCCTCCGGCGGATAAGGTTGCCTCCATTCGGGGGCGCTGCCCCAAACCCCGGCAGAGGCTCTGCCTCTGCACTCCGCCGGGGGGATAATCCCCCCGGACCCCGTATCAGGGCCACGCCGCCTTGCGGCGCGGCCCAAATGAGGGTGCAGGGGCATCATGCCCCTGCCGGG
>CAJTSU010000284.1 GCA_910579055.1 uncultured Mailhella sp.
GCGCGCCAGAACATAGGATCCTGGCTGGCAGATACTTTCAATCGCAAAACGCTCTTAGGGAAGCGTGGCTTCGGCGAGCGCCCCCGGTTGCACCGCCGCGTCGGGCTTGCTTCTGACGGCTGGTACTCCGAAACATTTCACGTTGCGAAGTACTAGCCAGTGACGTCATCATCTTCAATATCCTTGCGCATGCTTTCCAGCACATCATATATTCTTTGAGCTTGCTGAAGCATTTCCTCCACTTCGTCGGTCGCAATTTTCATGGATTGAGCTATGTTGTTGCTCAATATGCTTATGTCGGCCACGTTGCGATTAATCTCTTCCGAGGTGGCAGATTGTTCTGTTGCCGCCGCAGCGATAGCCTGAACCCGGCTGCTGGAATCATTGGTCAACCCCGTGATATGAACGAGAGCTTCGCCGGATTGCTGCGCCCGGCTTGTCACATCATCAATAGCTTCCACCGCGTTTTGCACGGTTTGGGCGCTCTTTCCCGTTCCAACCTGGATGGCGTTGACGGCATCATCCACCTTATGGGTGGCGGCCATGGTCTTTTCAGCCAGTTTGCGCACCTCGTCGGCAACCACAGCGAAGCCTCTCCCCGCATCTCCGGCCCGTGCCGCCTCAATGGCGGCGTTCAGGGCCAACAGATTGGTCTGATCTGCAATATCCCGGATAATAGTCAGAATTTCGCCTATGCCGCGGGCCTGCGTATCCAGAGAATGCATACCTTCCTTCAACGCCAATGACTGACTTTGGACACCTTTCATGTCGCTGACTGTTTTTTCCATGGCCTGAGCGCCGTTTTCTGCCTCGCTGTATACAGTCAGGGAGGCATGAGCCGCATCTTCAGCGTTTCTGGCAACCTCAAGCACTGTGGAATTCATTTCCTCCATGGCTGCTGCTGTCTCAATAAGGCGCTTGGAAGCCTGTTCCGTCTGCTCTCTCACTTGTTCTATTTCCTTCATCAGGGTCGACGCTACATCTTTGAGTTTCTCTCCGGCTACGGAAAGTTGCTGCACGACTTCCTGGCGGCCACGCCGGGCGGCTTCACGCGCTTCCCGGCGAAGCGTCATATCTTCAGTAATATCCTTGGATATTTCCACATGACCGATCTTGTTCCCCGCTCGATCCAGCAAATAATGCAGATCCAGAAACATAGTACGGCCTGACGGCAACGTGTTGGTCAACTGGTTGATTCCCTTGCGAAGCTGTTCAATGCCGCAATCAGGCGTATTGCACAAATTGCCGCCCTTTTCGGAACAATGATGCCCTCTATATTCAGTGCCCCGCTTGTTCATGGAGTCCAGCGCGGCGGTATTGCAATAGCGCCAGCGCATTTCCATATCTGTAACGGAAATGCCGAACGGAATGGTGTTCAAAATCCCCTCATACCAATGGTAACGTTCAAGCACGACAGCATGGGCCTGGTATATGGCCTCGCTCAAAGCGTCTTCCGCCTCCCCCTGAGAAGAGTCCAGCGCCTTTTCATCCGCAATGCTCCTGAGCAGCCGCAAGAGTGCTTCATCCCGCTTTTTGAACTCCATCCTCATTAAAAACACGGCGAACAGCAATAGTATAAGCCAAGTGACGGCGCTCAGCCACACTCCACCAGAATATTTCATTAAAATTTGGAGAGCGGCAAATCCTGCGCCTTGCGCCACAACAAAAATTATCAAAATATTACGAAAATGTCTGTTCACAAAAATCCCCCTTCAGAAGAATATTTAACAAACATTGAGCATACACAATCATATATACTTATACTAAGGTCAAGAAAAAAATGCGAATTTACAATATTATTTTCTTATATTTCAGTATTTATTATAATAACTATACGCTAAATATATAACAAAAGAAATGTGTGACATATTCAATAATAACTATTTTCATACTATAAAATTATTTATTCAACATAAACAAAAAAATAGTATTTTTATAATAAAAACATCATGTTATGAAACACTTTCTCCATCTGCGCGTTCTAAAAAGCTTGCTTTACAGCACGGCAACGCCCTGAGCCGCCGCAGGCGCGCGTAGCGAGCCTGGAGGCCGCGCAGCGTTCCCGTGAGCCGAGTCTTCGAGACTTACGGGAATCGAGAGCGGCGCGACGCCCCCCGCCGCATGGTCATGCGGCGAGGTTGCTGACA
>CAJTSU010000285.1 GCA_910579055.1 uncultured Mailhella sp.
CATGCCTTGTGGATAAAACTTTTTGACCAAAATTTCAAAAATTGATTTCCGTGCCCTGATCCAGAGTGGTGTCTGCCATAACAACCTCAAATTAAAATGTTCCGCGCGGGGAGAGCGCGGCCGTCCGGGAAAATGCCGTTCCGGAGGCTCAGGAAACGGCGCTGCCGCATTGACAGAAAGCGCCGTCCGGCGAAAAACTCCGGACGGCGCGCAAGCCCTGTTACATCTTGTAGTTGCCGTAAGCTCCGGCCTTCATCTGATCGGTGTGGTATTTGCTGCGTTCCTGCACAAAGGTCAGCACCTTATCAACAAGGGCGGGATCTATGCCCTTGCATTCCTCGTTCTTCCACTTTTCCGTGAACACGGCCAGGGGGGCCAGCGCCTTGGCGCGCTCTTCCTCGGAAAGATAGTAGAACTGGTGGCCCTGCTCTTCCATCCACTTGGTGTCGGCAATGGCGCCGTCTTCCAGGCTCTTGCCGCAGTCCAGCGCCATCTTCATGCCGCCCTCGGCCTTCAGCCAGTCCTGCATGTCCTTGGGCATGTCATTCCACAACGGAGTATGCACGTTCATGACGAAGGTGTTCACGCCCACGTTGAGGATGAGATGGTGCTTGGTGGCTTCGGAAATCTTGAAGGAGCGGAGGGGAGCCAGCGGGCAGAGCACGCCGTCGCCCATGCCCTTGGACAAAGCCAGATAGGTGTCGGTGGAAGTCATGCGGAGGGGAGTGGCGCCCAGAGCCTTGACGATTTCAAGGGTGGTGGCGTCCCATACGATAATCTTCTTGCCTTTCAGCTCCTCCATGTTCCTGATCGGGTTGATGGTATGGATCTGGTAGGCGGCGGAAGCCCAGGCCACAAAGGGTGTGGAGTTCTTTGGCAGTTCGGCGCGCACTTCGGGGAACTGCTCGATCAGCTCCTCGGTCACCAGGCTGCCCACAATGGCGTTGGGGCACATGCCGGGAATCGCCACCGAAGAGAGCAGGCTCATGTTGCCCGGAAACAGCGAGGGACGCACCGTGCCGAAATCCACACGACCGTCGGTCAGGGCCGTCATGGCTTCAGATTCGGGATACAGCTCGTTCTGGGCGAAATAATGGAAGCTGAGGCCGTTCTTGCCGGGGAACTTTTCCTCGGCGGCCTTGAAAAACGGCTCCCATACATACACTATCGTGGGATGCTTGCCCATGTAGCTTCCCATAAAGGACAGGTTCTTGAAGCCTTTGGCCTGAGCCACGCCGCCCAACGCCAGAGAAACGCCCAGCGCCAGGGCCAGAGCCATACCGGCACACTTTTTGAACATGCGAAACTCCTTTCTGTTCTATGGTTTCTCAACACCTTCCCCCCGGCGGAACTCCCTGCCGGACGGCCTCCCCATTCCGTGCGGATACTTGTGAAGGTATCCACAAGAATTTTTATATTCATTAGGATATACTCTATTTATAAAGCATGTCAATAGAACAATGAAAAACGCCCCGCTGCTGAATTGTGTTGAGAATACCCCCTGCGCTCGCCGCTCCGCAGGCTTAAGAAAGGGAATTGCCGTCTGTGTCTAAACTTTTTCCGCCATTTGCCGATATCTGGACTTAAAGCGCGGCAGTCAGGCAAACTCCGTGCAAACTGCCTGCAGAAAGCGGGCGTTCCGCCCTCTCCGGAGAAAGCCATGCTAAACCACAACCGCTTTAAAGATATCGATGAACTGTTTTCAGCGGGCCGCGTCAGTGAAGCCCGGCATCTGCTCATGGAAATGCAGGCCAGATACATTGCCGTCTGCAATGAAAACGCGCTGCTGAAAATGCAGGTGCATGAATTTGAAGATATTCTCTACCTTGCGCGCAATCTGGTGTTTGACGGCACATGTTACTGGCTAATGGCGGGCGGCATCAAGCAGGGGCCGTTCTGCCCGCGCTGCTATAACAGGGAAGGAGCACTGATTCGCCTGGATGCTGAAGAAACAGGCGACGGCAAGTGGCGCTGCGCCACTTGCGGCACGGTTATTGACCGCGAATACGCGCAGACTCCCCTTCCGCCCTCCCTTCGCCGGAGCGCAAAAGTGCTGCCCTTTGGCGATGATATGTAATGCTTCGCAACATGTTTCAATCCACAGTCGCCGCATCCGGCGACTGACTCCGCGGCCGACGGATAG
>CAJTSU010000286.1 GCA_910579055.1 uncultured Mailhella sp.
AAAGCTCTTGCAGCCGCTTTTCCAGCGTCTTGTTTTCGGCCTGCAATTTGTCTCTGGCGGCAGAAATCATGCTTTTTTCGGCAAGGGATTTTTGTTGTTGCTCCATGATCGTCTGTGCCTGTTTCAGCACGGATTTGTAATTGAGCAAGGACGCCTGCGGGAGTTCCGGCATGTCCGATAAAATGGCTTCCGCCTCACGGGCCTGCTGTTCCATGGATTGCAGACGTTCCTGCAAGACTTCCTCCTGCTTCCGCCTTTCAGCCATTTCTCCGATGAGCAGCAAGGCTTCATGCGCTACGGCATCGGCCTCGCTCCGCAGACCGGCAAGGGCCTCCTGTTGCTGTTTGAACTCTCGCGTATCCAGATGCTTTTTTGCGGAGCCGGGCTTCTGCTCGACGCCGCGCTGAATGTCGAAACCACGGCTTTGCAGATAGATGGGCAAGTCGGTTTGCAGTTTTTTCAGGCTGGCGCGGGTATAGATGCTGTTGGCGCTGAGTCGTCCGTCCGGCGTTACCGGCACATGAAGAAAATGCATGTGCGGCGTTTTTTCGTCGGTATGAACCATCGCGGAGATGACATTTTCCTTGCCGACAAAATCGGTGAGATAGGCTGCGGCCTCCTCAAAAAAGCGTCTGGTTTCGTCTTTACCGATTCGTGTAAAGAAGGACGTGTCGGAACTGACAATCAGACCGCACATGTGGACCGCATCCTTGCGGACAGCCTTGACCATGAGCAGGTCGTCAATGCGGTTCTGGATGGCCTGCGCGTAGTTGTCTGAGGCGGCTTCATGCAAATCGTAGTTTCCCGCGCTTCGGCTGTAGTCGATGTCGGGGTTGGAATGGCTCTCGCGCTCGCGCCGGTTGTGCGACTGGATGCCGCGAATGGCGTCCTTTTTGAATTTATCCATATGCAAGACGAGGAGTGACATTGTTTTCTCCTGTGGTGTTTTTCTATGGTGACAGCGGCGACAATGGCGACAAGCTATGAATACCAACACAATTCATGTCGCCGGTCGCAATTTGTATAATGGCGACAGCGGCAAAGCGGCGACAGATGTCTGTGTCTCCGCTCCGTCGCCGGTATCCGTGTTGTCGTTTTTGTATTGGCGACAGGAAATGCCTTGGCATTATTGACTTGTCGCCACTGTCGCCATTGTCGCCGGTCATGCGAGACAGGCAAAAACGGCTGTTTCTACCCGTCATCTTCAGGCAAAACCACAATGTATGTTCGAACCTTGCCCAGATCAGGCAATCGTCTCTCAGACTTGAGCCGTCCCACCTGCGACAGCTTCAGCCATCCGGCCTCGGCCAGCACGCGGGCGGCACGCCGTTCGGAAAATCCCTTGCAGACCTCAACGCGAAAGGATTCCGGCAGAATAATGAACTCCGTGCAGCCACCTTCACCTTTTCTCCGAAATCCCACACGGTTGACGCAGGTGGACATTTGGGTGTCCAAATCCTGAAAGCGGCTTGCTCCGTGCTGTTCGATGAACAGACGCACGGCCGCGAGGATGGCGGCATCCTCGGAAGCGCCGATTCCGCCGCGAGCGGCCAGCCAGTCATGGAAACAGCGCTCGGCACAGCCTGGAGCGTCAAAATCAGGAGGCAGAATTCCCATCTGCCCGGCCAGCCCTCCGGCCAGTCCGCAGAGCGCGAAGCGTTGGGCCACGCGCCGCACCTGACCATCTGATCCGGCAGGCACGAGACGACTGACCGTGTTGGCAAGAGCCGGTTGCAGCTCGGACAGAATCGTGGTCATGGTGTCGGGTTCGGTCAATTTGTGCAGGAAGGCGCGGCCCGCATGGCCGTAGTGAATGGCGGTCAATTCTTTGAGACGGTTGACCACGGCTCCGGCATGAGGAAAACCGTGCAGCTCGGTGAGCATGGCCGTATCCACGGGAAGCCCGACAAAGCGGACTTCCTGCCCGCCTCTGGATTTCAACCCGTTTTCAGCCAGCTTGTCGGCAAGACCGAGTTCACCGCTGGAGAGAAAGAGCAGACGCCAGGAATGGGATTTGCGCAGATTGCCCTCGC
>CAJTSU010000287.1 GCA_910579055.1 uncultured Mailhella sp.
GCGACTGGCTAAAGCCACAATGAAAAGCCAGCGTCTGCATGACGCTGGCCGATAATGTTATGCCCTTGCAGGGCTGGAACAAACCACCCGCCAGGCGGGGGAGCTTATTCCGCGCCGAGCTGGATGCGGAAGAAGGTGCCGAGGCTGACCGTGCCGCCGGCAGCCTTGCCGGTTGCCTTGAGCAGATCGGCAATGCTCTGCTTGTCGTCGCGGATGTAAGGCTGCTCAAGCAGGCATACTTCCTTGCAGTATTTCTTCACCGCACCGTCAGCGATCTTGTCGATGATGTTTTCAGGCTTGCCTTCTTCGCGCGCCTTCTGACGATATACTTCACGTTCGCGCTCCATAAGGGCGGGGTCGAGGCAGGAGGCGTCCAGAGCCAGCGGGCAGGTCGCGGCAATCTGCATGGCTATGTTTTTGGCACATTCCTTAGCCGCGTCGGAAACGGCGACGGCATCGGAATCACACTTCACTTCAACCATGGCCGCAATCTTGCCGTTGGCATGGACATAGGCACCCACCAAGCCTGCACCTTCAACATCAATACGGACAAACTTGCCCAGAGTGACGTTTTCGCCGGTAGCGGCAATCGTGTCGTTCAGCATGTCCTGGAGGTCTGCTTCTTCAAGTGTGGCGGGTCTGGCGTCAGCGATCTTGCGAACCACAGCGTCGGCGAATTCCTTGAATTTGTCGCCGCGGGCCACAAAGTCGGTTTCGCACTTCACTTCGACCATAACGGCGGACTTGCCGTCATCGGACATCCATTCGGCGATGACGCCTTCGGATGTGGCGCGGTCAGCACGCTTGGCAGCCTTGGAAAGGCCCTTCTGGCGCAGCCAGTCAACAGCCTTTTCCAGATCGGCTTCGCACTCGGTGAGGGCTTTCTTACAATCCATCATGCCCGCGCCGGTCTTTTCGCGCAGGTCTTTCACCATGGAAGCGGTAATATTCATGGCAATACTCCGTTGAGTGAGGGGTTATGCCTTATTCGGCGTCAGATGCGGAAGCGCTTGCTTCCTGCTCGGCGGCCTTCTGCATGGCTGCTTCAGGATCGGCGCTACCGTCGTCCTTCTGCATGGCGGCGCCTTCAATGCAGGCTTCAGACATGGCATTCACAAACAGTTTGATGGCGCGAATGGCATCGTCGTTGCCGGGGATGATGTAGTCGATGACATCGGGGTCGCAGTTGGTGTCGGTCACGGCCACGATCGGAATGCCCAGCTTGCGGCATTCCTTCACAGCGATGTCTTCGCGGTGCGGGTCAATGATAAAGGCCAGCTGCGGCAGTTGATCCATGTCCTTGATGCCGCCGAGGGTCAGATTGAGCTTGTCGAGTTCACGCTGAAGGGTCAGGATTTCCTTCTTTTGGTAACGATTGATGGAACCGTCGGCGAACATGGCTTCAAGTTTCTTCAGACGGTCAATGCTTTTCTGGATGGTGACGAAGTTGGTCAGCGTGCCGCCCATCCAACGGTTGGTGACATAAGGCTGCCCGGCACGGGTAGCCTCGGCGGCCACGGCTTCCTGAGCCTGACGCTTGGTGCCGATAAACAGTACCTTGCCGCCCTTGGCAACGGTTTCCACCAGCTTGTCGTGCGCGGTGCGGAACAGCTTCACGGTTTGCTGAAGGTCAATAATGTGGATACCGTTACGGGCACCGAAGATGAAGGGGCGCATTTTGGGGTTCCACCGGCGGGTCTGATGACCGAAATGCACGCCCGTTTCCAGCATCTGCTTCATGCTGACGTAAGCCATGATGAACTCCTCAGAAAAGGTTTTTCCTCCACACCGGCTTCGCAAAGAAAACGCTCCGCCCGGGCGGCATGCTGCGGGACCCGGAGCCGCTGTCGGTGTGTGTGGTTTATGCGATCACAGAAATATAGGGTAGAAAATGGAAAAACGCAAGCCCTCATTTATGATCGCTCTGTTGTCAGGGCAAAATCATGAAAAAAAATGACTTTTTTGCTCAAAAAAATATTTTAATCC
>CAJTSU010000288.1 GCA_910579055.1 uncultured Mailhella sp.
GCGCACGACCGTCTGGCGCGCCGAGGACATCAAGGCGTTCATTGAAAACGCCGGTCAGGAAGGAGAAGGCCATGAATGATCTTCTCCACACTTTCCATGACGTGCTTGGTCAGCATGGCCTTGTTCCTGAAGAAATCATTGCTGACGGCAATCTTCATCGTTGCCCCACAGAAGGCAAGCCCCGCAAGCGGAATGGCGCGTATATCGCCCATCTGGACAAACCGGCCACCCTCTGGTGGTGCAACTGGGAAACTGACGACCAGGGCACGTTCTGCGCCAAAGAAAAGCAGACGCTCTCCACTTCCGAGCTTTCGGCATGGCGAGAACGTCAACAGTCCGTACAGCGGCAACGCGAAACGGAATGCGCCAGACGCCATGCGGAAGCGGCCCAACAGGCCAGACAGGAATGGAATGCGGCGAGAGTGTGCGATGCCAGCCATCCCTACTTGCGGAGCAAAGGCATTCCCGCTTTGGAAGGCATACGGCAATCGCGGGACGGTGCGCTGCTTATCCCGGTTCTGGATACCGCAAACAATCTGCAAAGCCTGCAACGCATCTATCCTGATGGAACCAAGCGCTTCCTCATTGGCGGCAAGGTCTCAGACGGCAGGTTCATCATTCAGGGGCAGCCGGAAAAGCCGATAGCAATCTGCGAAGGCTTTGCCACTGGCGCAAGCATTCATCTTGCCGCTGGCTGGACGGTCTATGTGGCCTTTTCCGCAAATAATCTTGCACCAGTTGCCAAGACCGCAAAAGAACGGTTTCCAGACAACTCAATCATTATCTGCGGCGACAATGACGAAATCGGACGCAGCAAAGGCGAGGAAGCGTCCAGACTCGCAAACGCTCAACTTGTGCCTCCTCAATTCGTCAGCGGGAACGGCACTGATTTCAATGACCTTCACCAGATTGAAGGCATTGAAGCCGTCCGCTCCCAACTGGAATCGACCCTGACCAAACAGCACGGTCTTGTCGCCCTGGACATGAGTGAATTCCTGTCCATGAAGATACCCGACCGGGGTTATCTTCTATCGCCAATCCTCCCGGTTCAGGGGATAGGCATCCTTTACGCTCCGCGAGGTGTGGGCAAGACCTTCGCTGCCCTGAGTGTGGCTGTCGCTGTCGCCTCCGGCGGCGCGGTGTTCAACTGGCGCGCGCCCATGCCCAAAAAGACGCTCTATGTGGATGGAGAAATGCCCGCCACTTCCATGCAGAGCCGTTTGTCCTCCCTCGTGGGCGGCATGGCAATCCCGCCGCAGGCCCTGAAAAACCTTTCACTCATCACGCCGGACTTGCAGCCGTGCGCCATGCCGGATTTATCCACGCCCAACGGGCAGGCTATGATTGAGCCGCTCCTGAAAGGCGTGGACATGGTTGTGCTGGACAACATCGCCACACTCTGCCGCACGGGCAAGGAAAACGAATCGCAGTCATGGCAGGCCATGCAGGCGTGGCTTCTGGAACTGCGCCGCCGGGGAATCACGGTGCTTCTGATTCATCATGCCGGAAAGTCCGGCGACCAGCGCGGCACCAGCGCCAAGGAGGACATCATGGATACGGTCATCAGCCTCCGCAGGCCCAGGGAATACGCAATGGCCGAAGGCGCGCGGTTTGAGGTTCATCTGACCAAGGCCAGAGGCATTCTCGGCGATGACGCCAAGCCTTTTGAGGCCAACCTGATTACCGAAGGCAACGCCCTGCACTGGCAGGTTCGGGAAATTGAGGATGTGGAGCTGGAGGAGCTGAAAAGGCTGCTTGGCGAGGGCTACAGCATTCGCGACTGCGCCGAGGAAATGGGCAAGTCCAAGGGCGCGATTCAGCGCCTGAAAAAGAGATTGGAAGCCTGCTCAAAATAGGCCGGTTTGAGGTGTACCGCTGTACCGCTGCTTAAGCGCCGGTACAGCGGTACACCTGTTTCCTATAGGATAAGGAAGTTTCATTATGTCCACACTC
>CAJTSU010000289.1:0-1336 GCA_910579055.1 uncultured Mailhella sp.
TCCGCTCCTCGCCCCCCTCCATGCCGCATTACCATGCGGCGGGGGGTCGTCGCTCAAAGCTCGCTAACGCTCGCGCCTCCGGCGGTTAAAGGAGCATATTTCTCTTTATCAACCGTAAACTTGAACAGAGCCTTCAATAAAGGAACTTTTGACGAATCCATGCGGAGGAAGCATGTTATTTCCCCTGGCTTCTTTAATCCATGAAGGCCGCCGCAGAAAGTTGAACCCCTTATGGACGAAAATTACGGGAGTTCTGTTTCTGCTTTTCGCTGCGGTTGAAATTTACGGCGCGCCTTTCGGTTTTATTGATTCTTTTGTCCTGCGCGGATTGTTTGTGGCCTTTGCGCTGGCGCTGACCTTTCTCTGCTATACGCCGGTTTTTACACCGGCTCCGAAGAATGCCTCCGAAGGGGTTCCCCTCCCGGATGTTCTGTTGAGCTGTCTCAGTCTTTTTCTGGGGCTCTGGTTTGCCATGAACGGCAAGGACATTGTCAACCGCTGGACAGGCGTGGATCCTCTTCTGCCCCTTGACTGGGTGGCCACCGTCTCCATGGTGCTGCTGGTGCTGGAAGTGACGCGCCGCACCGTGGGCCCCGTGCTGCTGGGGATCATCTTCGTTTTTATCGCCTACAATTTCGCAGGGCCGTGGCTGCCGGGTTATTTCGGTCATCGCGGAACCTCTCTTGAAGTCTTTTTCGATCGTATGGCCTATACCTATGATGGTATTCTCGGCACGCCGGTAGGCGTGGCCTGCACCTACGTTTTTATGTTCGTGCTGTTCGGACAGGTATTCAACGCCGCGGGCGGCGGCGACTTCTTTTTCCGCCTTGCCGCGGCCATTGCCGGGCGCATGCGCGGCGGCCCCGCCAAAATCAGCGTCATTGCCTCCGCGCTGTACGGCACGCTTTCCGGCAGTCCGGTTTCCGACGTCGTGACCACGGGCAGTATCACCATCCCGCTGATGAAGCGACTCGGCTACGGGGCCAATTTTTCCGGAGCCGTTTCCGCTTCGGCTTGCGCGGGAGCCTCGCTCATGCCGCCCATCATGGGCACAGCCGCTTTCCTCATGGTGGATGTGGCGGGCATTCCTTACCTGGAAATTGCCCTGGCCGCCGTCATTCCCTCAATCCTGTTCTATTTTGGAGTGCTGGTGCAGGTGCACGACCGTGCCGTTATCACTGGCATGCGTCCCATTTCCGACGATCCTGACCACAAGCAGGAGAAGGCCCGCGCCGTTCTCCGTGAGAACTGGCTCTATCTTATTCCCATCGCCATCCTGATCTGGCTGATTACCCGTCGGGTCAATCCCACTGTGGTGGGGCTTGTCGCCACAGCC
>CAJTSU010000289.1:1509-1940 GCA_910579055.1 uncultured Mailhella sp.
CCGCCACAGGCGGTTTCAGCGGCCTGTGTCTGGTCATGGTGGCCCTGGTGTGCATTATCCTCGGCATGGGCATGCCCGTGCCGGCCGCCTATGTACTGACCGCCACGCTGGCCGCGCCCGCCTTGCTGGAGTTCAAGTTCTCGCTCATGAGTTCACATCTGTTTATTGTGTACTTTTCCGCCATTTCCGCCATTACGCCGCCCGTGGCGGTGGCGGCGTAGGCCGCCGCGGGCATATCCGAGGGCAACCCGAACTCCACGGGTGTTGAGGCCGTCAAGTTGTCCATCGCCGCCTATCTTGTGCCCTTTGTGTTCATGTACCGCCCCGCGCTGATTCTGGACGGCGGAGTATGGGAAATCATCTATGCCGCGTTCGTCAGTTTTCTAGGCGTGTTCAGCCTTGCCGGCGGGCTGGAGGGCTGGCTGTGCGGC
>CAJTSU010000290.1 GCA_910579055.1 uncultured Mailhella sp.
CGCCGATGACGGCGACTTTTTTCGAGCGTTCCGCCGGGGCAATGCGCAGCTTCTGGGCGCTCTGGAATTGCAGGGGATTGACCATGCAGGTGCGGTCGTAGCTTGGATAGGTGAGCAGGTGCAGATCTTTGGATATGGCGACGCGGCGGCCGTGGTCAAGGCAGTAATCGCAGCGCAGGCAGGGGCGGATGTCGTCTTCGCGGCCTTCCTTCGCCTTTTTGATGATTTCGGGGTCGGCCATGGCCGAGCGGCCCATGAGCACATAGTCGGCCTGTCCTTTCGCCAGCACGTCTTCCGCAATTTCCGGGCTGTAGATGCCGCCGACCACGCCGATGGGAATGCGGACACCGGATTTCTTCACGATTTCGCTCGCCCAGGCGTTGTGGGCCACGGGATCAAAACCGGTGGGGTGCTGTTTGGGTCGGGTCAGGGCGTCCATGCGGTGGCCGCAGGTAATATGCACCATGTCCACATACGGCTCAAAGATTTTGACCTGTTCGGCCGTCTCCTCCGGCATGATGCCGCCTTCCACGCCGTCCGTGCCGTTCAGGCGCAGTTCGATGAGCAGGCTGTCGCCGACAACCCGGCGGATTTCCTTGAGGATCATCAGCGGGAAGCGGCAGCGGTTTTCGATGGAGCCGCCGAATTCGTCGCTGCGGTGATTGGTGAGCGGAGAGAGGAAATAGTTGATCAGCCAGCCGTGGGCAAAGTGAAGCATCAGACCGTCAAAGTTGGCGATCTGCGCCCAATGGGCATATTCACCGAACAGGGCGGCGATTTCTTCCATGTCTTCCCGCGTGGCGGCTCTGGAGCCGAGATGCGGTTCATCATCGGCGGATATTTTTTTGAATCCCGCGCGCATGTAGGGGCCGCCGTGGATGAATTCCGCGAAGGTTCTGCCGTTGAAGGCATGTACCGCGCGCTGGAAACGCTGGAAGTTCATCTGATTGCAGGTTTTGGGGTTCAGGTTGAAACAGTGTTCGTGGCTGCCGTCGATGGGCACTTCCATGGGCAGTGCCACGGAGGAGAAGCCCCCCTGGATGAAGCGCATCCAGAAGTCGATGCCGAAGGTATTGATGCGGCCGTCACTGTCCTCGCCGCCGCCGGTGGCTCCGGTGCCGATGGGGGCCACACGGACGCGGTTGTTGAAGCGAACCTTGTTCCTGCCGACATACATCGGCTCGAAAAGATGGGGATATTTTTCCTTGTAGACAGGTTTCATCAGACATTCCTTTATGGTTTGTTCCCTCGACCGCCGGAGGCGCGAGCGCAGCTGCCCGAAAGGTACCCAGAGGGGCATGGCCGTTGCCGAGCAAAGCGAGGCGTACATGCATCGAGAGCGGAAATGACGCCCCCCGTGTACTGGAAGGGCGTATGGAAGGGCCGTCCTTTGCCCCTCCGTGTGTGCAGCATACATGCAGTCTGAACAGGGGTGCAGGGGGAATGATTCCCCCTGCCGGGGTTCGGGGCAGCGCCCCGATATGATCTGGAGCTATAGCGTCAGCCCGGCGTCGAAGCCGGTGTGCGTGGCATGCACGATGCTGGAAGCCTTCACGCAGTCGCCCACGCTGATCACGTCAAAGGCAACGTCGGCGAACTGATCGCGTTCCTTTTCCAGAGCCCTGGTGCCCGCGGCGATGATCACGGTATCGGCCTCAAGGAACTGTTCGCCGTCGGCGTTCTTCACCCGGACGCCCCTGTCCGTGATTTCCGTGCAGGCAGTGTCGACCAGCGTTTTCACGCCGCTTTTTTCCAGCCAGGTCAGATAGTCGGTGCGTTCGGTGAGCTGTGCCTTGGCGGCGATGTGTTCGGTCATTTCCACGATGGTGGATTCATGGCCGAGGCCGTTGAGATGGATGGCCAGTTCC
>CAJTSU010000291.1 GCA_910579055.1 uncultured Mailhella sp.
AACGACAGTGGTAAAGGAGCAGCTTACAGTCAGCGGACGCCGGATGGATGCCATTCTGGGAAATGTCTCCCGCTCTCTCCAGGAAGTTTCCCGGCCTCTCATGACTCCAGAAGCAGGAGCAGCAACAGAGTAAGGAGGAAAAAGAAACATTATCCATTGGGGAACTGGAAAGGAAAATATCAGAAGAAAAAGAATTTAACATAAAACTTCTAAAAGAAATTCAAGATAAAAATATGCATAACATTGAAATTACTGAAGTAACGGGAACACAAGAATAGTCTGCATTGAAAAACTACTTCAGCGTGGAGGTTTGGCTTCACGCTACTTTTGTGCTTGTTGAAAAAGGAGTGGTGCGCCTGAGGCGCAAAGCCCCTGCCAATCCTTGCCGGACTCGCGCCTTCCTTGTGCAGCTTGCCGCTTCGCGCCCGCGCTTCCGCGTCACTTTCTCGTCCGGCCAGCGGCTTGTCATGGGCTTTCCCCCGACATTCTCCAGGTTCGGCTTCGCCGCGTATAAAGGCATATTTTCTCTGGCGTATCCGCCTTGTGGCGGCAGCATGGTTGAACTCATCCAAAGGTGAAGTTCAACCAGCCCTGCCGCCATAAAAGGCAGGGATAACTCCAAAGGAGAAAAAATGTTTTCCTCTTATGTTTGCCCTGGCGATTCCGTGATGTTTGAACATGGGAAATTCACCTTTAACGTGAGACTTGAATACGACGATTTTTCAACTCCCTATGAGTGGGAGTGTTACAGCGACTCGGATATCACACGTTGGAAAAACGACGACTGGTTCTATGGCGGACTTGTCGTCTCCGTGTCATACAATGGATTTCATATCTCGGATAATATTGCTTCTCTGTGGGGGCTGGAGTGCAATTTTGGAAACGATAACTCATTTCTCATGGAATATGCGGGAGAGCTGGTGGAGGAAGCAAGGGAAGAAGCGGAAGAGCTTCTTGAAGCCGTAAGAATCCGGCTTGCGGCCTGATCTGAGCGTCAGGTGCTTTACCGAAGTTTGGGTTTGACCATATTTCCTTCCGGAAAAGGAGGAAGTATGGTCAAGTTTTATGGATACCGTAAGAATCGGCAATGGGTCGTCACCTGGCGTTCCACCACTGGCAGCATGCTGTCGCAGGGCTTTGACAGCGAGCGGGAAGCCAGGGCTTTTGAGCAATCCTTACAACTGATCGCCGAGAAGGAACGGGCGCTTTTGAAGAAGCGTAAACGGGAACAGGTCAACCGCCAGAAAATTACGGTGAAAGAGTTTGTTGAGCAATATCTTGCATCCCAGGGGAATCCCGTCACCCAGAAGCAGAATGGATATCATGCGGCGCATATCGTCAGAGCCTTTGGCCAAAGGCAGGCGGCTCGGCTTGCGCCAGATGATGCGTTTGCGTTCATCGCCGCGCAGCAGGCGCGAGGAGTGGCCCGAATCACAGCCAATCGTCGGCTCTGTATCCTGCGCGCAGCGCTGAATTGGGCAGTCTCTCTTCATATCCTTCAGGTAAATCCCCTGCGGGAACTCCGTCTGCCCCGCGCGGAACCGCAGCGCCTTGATCCCCCGACCAGAGCCGAAGCCAAAGCCCTGTTTGACGCTGCTGCTCCTCATGTACAGAGAGTTATTGTCCTTGGCTTACATACGGGCGCGAGAATAGGCCCGTCAGAACTCTTCCAACTGCGCTGGGCCGATATCGATCTTGAGGCGGGCGTCCTGTGGATGCCATGCGCTCGGAAAAACCGAAAGCGTGAGGCACGGCGCGAAATCCCGATCTCTCCTCACATTTTGCCGATCCTGAAAAAATGGCAGCGGGAAGACGCCGC
>CAJTSU010000292.1 GCA_910579055.1 uncultured Mailhella sp.
GGCCTGTTTTGCGCAAGCAGGATGTGTTTAAATATAAAATAGATGATCAGTAAATGCGTCAGCTCCAGGCCGCGCTCAGTTCTTCTGCGTCATGCCCACAGGCAAGAAATCAGAGCGTCTGGCTTAGTGCCTCACAGGTAACAGGAACTTCTTTCCCTTGCCCGCTCTTTATCCATGGGCTTGCGGAAGGCGCAGGAGAAGCGGGGAGATGCCAAGCAAGCGGTGAAGCGGCCCGCAATTCCTTATTTGTCTTCCATCTATAAAACGGCTATAGTTCGACCTTACGGTTCCGTGTGAGCGGAATATGAAGCGCAAAACCGGAGCAATCGGCTCCGTAACGAATTTCTGAGGCAGGCCCCATGTCTGAAAATCAAGTTTTGTCCCCGTCCGATTTCGATCCCGTGGCCTTTGGTTGCATTGATCATGTGGGGGCCGCGCGTGTGCCGACCCCCGTCCCCGGTCCCTATATAAGCGATGAGCCACGATCCTTTTTCCTCGATGAGGATTACTGCGGCAAGGACGCCCCGAACGGAGCATCCGTTTTTCTTGAGGCGGCGGGACCGCGCGGAAAACTTTATTATGACCCCCGCAAGGTCAAGTGCGCCATTGTCACCTGCGGCGGGCTTTGCCCCGGCATCAACGATGTGATCCGCGCCATTGTCATGCAGGCCTGCCACGGCTACGGAGTGGCCTCGGTGCTGGGCATCCGCTACGGACTGGAAGGTTTTATCCCCGCTTGCCGCCATGACATTATGGAACTGACTCCGCGCCTGGTTTCCGATCTTCACAGCTTCGGCGGCACGGTGCTCGGCTCTTCCCGCGGGCCGCAGGATCCCGGGGAAATCGTGGACGCGCTGGAGCGGCTTAATGTCAGCATGCTTTTTGTTATCGGAGGCGACGGCAGCATGAAGGCCGCTTCCTCCATCTGGGGCGAAGTCTCGCGGCGCGGGCTACATATCAGCGTCATCGGCATTCCCAAGACCATTGACAACGACATCAATTTCATTTCCCAGTCATTCGGCTTCGACAGCGCGGTGGATACCGCCGCCACGGTACTGCGCTGCGCCCATACCGAGGCCATAGGCACGCACAACGGCGTGGGGCTGGTCAAGCTTATGGGACGGGAATCCGGCTTTATCGCCGCACAGGCCACACTATCGCTGGGCATTGTCAATTTTGTGCTCATACCGGAAGCGCCGTTTGCCCTGGAAGGGGAGGGCGGCTTGTTGCCGGAGCTGGAAAAACGCCTGGAGCAGCGCGATCATGCGGTTATTGTGGCAGCGGAGGGTGCGGGGCAGCACCTCATGGGTGAAGGAGAGCGCGGGACGGATCCTTCCGGCAACCCGCGTCTGCACGACGTGGGAGCCTTCCTGCAGAACCGCATCAAGGAACACTTCGCGCGGCGCGGCATACCGTTGAACCTTAAATATATCGATCCCAGCTATATTATCCGTTCTGTTCCCGCCAATTCCAACGATAGGGTGTACTGCGGTTTTCTCGGGCGTCACGCCGTACATGCGGCCATGAGTGGCAGGACGAACATGGTAGTGGCCAAGTTTTTCGATCACTTCGTCCATCTGCCCCTGCCTCTGGTCACACGCCGTCGCCGTCGGCTGGATGTGCGCGGCAACTACTGGCGTTCGGTGCTGGAATCCACCGGACAGAGGCTCAGCATGGTACAGGAGCCCGCATCCGCATAAATATCATAGGTAATCCCCCGGCTATGCCGGGGGACTAGTGTCTAATTGCAAAAGTTTCGCGCATTATTTCTAAGTTGGCATCCCTTG
>CAJTSU010000293.1 GCA_910579055.1 uncultured Mailhella sp.
GATTGGCAATTTACAACTGATCAAGCCAGGATAAAGTTAAAACGGCTTTATCCGACATTTGTAGATTGACGCAACACTAGGGCGCGTCCGGCGTGTCAAAACAGACACAAAAAAGCGCCTTTTTTCATCCTTCACGGTATATTCGTCAGGCACTCCGGGATAAAGCGGGCGCTGGATGTCTGAAAGGGAGAGTTTCTTTCTGACCTCGGCTCCCGGTTCAGCGTCCTGTTCCAGCTTGGAAGACCTGGTCAGCCTTGCCTGCACCGTGGCCGGATAGCCGCCGGGCGGCACCAGCTTGTCAAACACGACAATAACCCCGCCGGGGCGTAGTATTGACATAGGCCAGAGATATTTTCGTTTCAAGTATCGTGACAAGGTTCTGTAGTATAGGGAGGGCCTATACGGGCATACGTCAGGGGGACGCGGAAGGATAAAGAAGAGCGAACAGACCGAAATTCAATGCGCAATCCCTGGCGTCACAGGGATTTTCAGGCTGAACTTTCTCCGCCTCCGCCGGGCAGGCTGAAATCTCCGGCCAGCTCTTTCCGGCGCAGCATTTCCGCTGCTTTGCGCGGGTTATCTTCCGGCATTTGCAGCAGGAGGACACGAGTTCTGCCGTGTTTGTCCATCTGTCGTGCATAGAGCTTGTCGTAAAAGAAAAGAATACCGCGCACAGCATCTTCAAAGCGGTCGTCCCGAATAGCTTCCACGCAGCAGCCTGCGCGTTCGTCGCCAAGGCGAGGGCGGATACGCTCCACGCAGTCCATAAGCGCAGTTTTGAATTCCGGCCCGGTGTAAAGTCGTACCAGGCGTGAGATGCGCCCTTCCAGCGGAACGTCCAGTTGCACGACTCTGCCTGTGCGGATGTGATCGAACAATTCTCCGCACAGAGATACTGTGCCGATCCGGCGATCTTCATCCTCCAGCCATATCGGTTTTGCGGGATCAAGCAAGCGCCACTGCTCGAACAACACGTTTTCCATGTGCTCATTGCAGGGCTGTGCGTCCATGCCGATAGCTCCGAACGCAGAACCTCTGTGAGAGGCAAGACCCTCCAAATCCACAACCTGGGAACCCAGCGCCGCCAGCTCCCTCAGAACGTCTGTTTTGCCGCTTCCGGTCATGCCGCTCAGGACAAGGGTATTGACGGGCTTGGCCAGTTCTGAACGCACAAAGGCCCGGTATGCCTTGTACCCGCCCTGCATAATGCGGACAGAGAAACCTCCCGTTTCCATCAGCCAGGCCAGAGCCTTGCTCCGCATTCCCCCGCGCCAGCAATGCAGTAGGATATTTTTTTCCTTTTGTCGCCGATGCGCTTCTTTCATGCCGCGCAAATGACTTTGGTAAAGTTGCCGGACGCGGGCAAGTTTGGCGGCCAGTTGTGGACCGATCAGTTCCAATGCCGTATGCAAGGCCGCTTCCGATCCGCTTTTCGCATGGGCGGTTCCCACAGCCGCGCGTTCGTCATCGGACAGCAACGGCAGATTGCAGGCACCGGGGATGTGGGCATAGGCATATTCTGAAGGGGAACGAACATCGATGAGCGGAAGGCCGTCATCACGCAGGCGCAGAAATTCAGAAGGAGAAATATATTCAGGCATGGCGGGACTATAGGACAAGGAAAAAGAAATGTCAGCCCCAAGGGGGAAGAGGGCCAGGGCAAAATCACGCAAGAGTCCCACCCTCCAGTATTCCAGATTTTCGGATG
>CAJTSU010000294.1 GCA_910579055.1 uncultured Mailhella sp.
AGATGAGCCTCGCTCCGCTCGACTCCGAGAGCATTTCAATAACAAAATGCTCTAATGTTTCCGGTTGAGGGGAAGAGAAAGGCTCTGTCACAGAATCGTGTTGATAGCGTTGCGCGGAGCGAAGCTTGGCATCAACACTATTCTGGAACAGAGCCAAAAGAACATGCCGTTCCTTTAACCTGTGGAGCAGCGCGGAACAAAGAGATATTTCAATCGAAAATGTTCTGAAAACCGGATCAGCCTATGGCCTGAAAAAACAGGAAAACCGTCGTCAGGGCCAAAAAACACACAATGATTCTGGTAAACAGCTTCTGATTGATATGCCGCCCCAGGCGGACGCCAATGACCTGACCGCACACGCAGCCCGCCATGCCGAAAAGACTCATCCGGAACAGCGTGAAGTCATACAGCCCCGCCAACGCCTGCATGATGACCGTGCCCACGGCGGAAAGCGCATAAAACACACTCATGTTGCTTCGCGCACGATTTGGATCCCAGTGTTTCAGCAGCACATATATCCCCAGGGGCGCGCCTTCCATGGCCACGGAAGAACTGACAAATCCGCATATCGCTCCCGCGGCGGTTCCGACAAGCCTGGACTCCGGCAGGGTATATGCGGAAATCCTGCGGAAGCACCGCAACAGCACAAACAGGGCAAGCATGGCGCAAATCATCAGCTCAAGCACCCGGACGGAAACGATCTTCAGTACCCAGGCCCCGGCGATGCAGCCCGGAATCAGCCCTATCGTCAAATCCCGCAAATCCGAACAGGAGCAGTACCTGCGGTAAGAATACGCCAGATGCAGGGAAGCGAAGGTTCCGGTAATACACGAAACCAGAACGGCATCACCGGGGCTGATGACCGCCGTCATAATCGGCATGGCGATCATAACGGTTCCTATGCCCGTGGCCCCGCCCACAGTGCCGCCCAGTGCCCACGCAAAAAAAACGACAACATACGTCCAGTTCAACGCCATACTCACCTTGTTTCAGGGGGTCGCTTCCCTCCGTCAAACTGACGCAACGCGTCCGCCCGGAGCCGTCTTTTCGGAAACGCTGGTGTATTCCCGGAGCAAGTCAGCTCCATACCCGCAGAGACTTTTGCCTCTTTGGGCAAGGCACGTCAATGCGCTTTGACGGCGCAGACACCGCAAAGCGGCTTGCCGGAAACGCTTTAATCGGCGTTTCCTTTTTTTCTTCCTCCGGAAAACACCGTCAGCAGCACAACCCCGCAAAGCAGCAGGGTCATGCCCGCCAGGGCGGGAACGCCCACGCTTTCATGCAGGAAGAAAATCCCCAGGCAAGCCGCGCCCAGCGGTTCACCCAGGCCCAGCGTCGCGGCGGCCGCCGCCGGAGTATCCCGCAGTCCGGCCAGGGTCAGGGAAAAGGCCAGGGCCGTGGTTGTCACGCCCAGGTGCAACGCTACCAGAGCGCCGGGCAGGCTCAACATCCATGCTGTGGGATGCACAAAGAACACCGGAAGCAGGCATATTCCACTGACAAGGCAAACCACCATCATGACCGTTTCCGACGGATGTTTCTGCCCCAAAGGTTTGCTGAACACATAATAGCAGGCGTAGCAG
>CAJTSU010000295.1 GCA_910579055.1 uncultured Mailhella sp.
GGCCTGTTTTGCGCAAGCAGGATGTGTTTAAATATAAAATAGATGATCAGTATGTTTTTTCTTGGGAGCTTTTTGAGCAAACAGATTCTATGTTGGAAAGATTGGTACAGGAATAATTCAGTTTTTAACATTAGTATGTTTGGTGATTTGGGTAATTATTGATTTTATATATTTAATATGCAACAAATTTACGGATAAAGATGGCGCTCTTGTCGCAGGAAACTAAAATATCTCCACAGGATTTGTCCGGTGGAGATATTTTAATAATATACATAATTCATTATTACGTTCAAAATTTCAAGTGGTATTGATCATATAAAACTGTACAGCCAGTAGTTTGATAGGAGTGGATAAACTTACTTGGAGTGTCATCCATAGAGTTGTGTAGAGCATTTTTATTGTAGTCTTCAGACCAGTCAGAAAGCTATCGGAGCACGATATTCAATTTTCAATTAACATTTTACGGGGAAAAATAAAATGACAGATGAACAGCGAATCAAATGTCATGCACTAATTCATACTGCTGCACTATCAGCAGGAGCTGGAAATTGTATACCTATCCCTGGAGTAGGCATGTATAGACCCGCCCGTGGAGTCAAGACATTTCTGAACAAAGGGGACGAATGCGGTCATGTATTCGGCATCTTTTCAGGGTAATAACCCAGTGCCATGATGGTATTCGCGCTTCCGGTTCTTATCAGCATGGCGGCGTTTTACGCCTCTGCCTTTGCCAGAGTTTCCGAAAGCCGGTTCGACCGTTTGCCCGTCATGTCTTGAACATTCGTCGTGGCAGGAAAAATTCCCTCCTGGTCAGCCAGTTTTTAGCTTATGCCATTACTGGCCGATACTCTTCTTTTTTTGCCAGTAAATTCCAGATAATCCTTGCCGTTTTATTGGCCAAGGCAACCGCCGCTATTTGTCTGCCGCGTCGCGTTGCCACTCCCTGAATCCATTTTTGCACGGGATAGCCTTTGTCCTCCCCGGCCAGGGCATAGCGAGTAATTATCCTTGCTCCCTGGATTAATAGTTTGCGAATGGTGTTGCTGCCACGCTTGCTTATGCCAGGCAGTTTTTGTTTGCCTTCTGATGAATGCTCTTTGGGCGTCAAGCCCAGACTTACGGCAAAACCCCGGCCATTTTTATACTCAGTCGCATCTCCCGCATGAGCCACTGGCAGAAATCGGGCCAAATCCCGGTATCTTCTGAGCCTTTTGCAGGCTTCATCATTGTTCCAGCAAGAGCGCCCTCGCCTGATTCGCCAATGCTGTGCGCTCCTTGATTTTTTTTCGCGTATCTTGTGCCACGCGGCCAAATCTTGCTGCTCAACGGTCTTGGCAGCTACAAAACGTGTGGACGGTCTGCCCGCAACTTCACAGATTGCTCTGGCATCTGCCGCATCCGTTTTGTTGTTCAACACAAAAGGCTTTACATGGCGTGGGGAAATGAGCTTAACAGTATGGCCCGCATCCAGTTTGGCTATCTTTCTGGCCCAATAATGGGCTCCCCCGCACGCTTCCAGTCC
>CAJTSU010000296.1 GCA_910579055.1 uncultured Mailhella sp.
GAATTGCGGCTACTCCGTCGGAGCGGCGGAGCCTCGCTCCGCTCGACTCCGAGAGTATTTCAATGACAAAATACTCTCGGCAATGTAGTCACATAGACGGCGCAAACGCCGCGAAGCGGGGTTTGTCATCAGTCTGAGCAGCCGTCTTCAGACGGCTGCTCCCCTTGACTTAATGGCGGCGAGAGGGCTATCATCCTCCTCATTGTTTTGTGTCGTTTTGCCTGATTTCAGGTTCGAGCCGGACTCGTCATTATTGAGTCGTTTCCAAGGAGGAGAGGATTTCATGAAAAAGCTGCTGACACTCGGCCTGGGGGCGTTGTTTGCTGTGTCCATGGCCATGCCCGCCTTCGCCGAGCAGCCCGACATGCCGCAGGAGCCTGTAAAGATGGCTCAGACTAAAAAGCCGGTAATGTTCCCCCACAAGATTCACACCACACCCGACTGCACGGCATGCCATGCCACCATGCCCAGGCATTTCCCCCCGCTCGCGCTGGACGCCAAGCGGCAGTGCACGGTTTGCCATCACCTCGTTGGCGGTGAGGAAATCATCATGGCTTGCTCCAGTTCCGGGTGTCATGATGAATTCGATCCGCGCGACAAGAGCGCGAGCAGTTACTATCGCATTGCCCATGCCCGTGATGTGGAAGAAGGTTACAATTCTTGTCTGAGCTGCCATTATGAAGTGGCGAAGACCCGGCCGGAAAAGAAGCAGCTTCTTACAGCCTGTTCCGGCTCCGCCTGCCATCCCAAGAACTGACGCTCCGCCGGAGGCTTTCGGGCCTTCGGCGTCGTTTTTTTTCCCGATCCCCTGTGTTGTCATGACGTCAAAGGAGTTTAGCATGAAGAAGCTGCTTCTGTTTGGGGGTGGTGCTTTGCTTGCCGTGGCACTTTCTGCGCCTGCCCTTGCCGCTCCGCCTGCGGTTCCTGCGGAACCTCTTACTATGAATCTGACAAAGAAACCTGTGGTGTTTGATCATGCTCAGCACAGCAAACTTGAGTGCGGCGCATGCCATCATCAGGTTGACGGAAAGGAAAATTATCAGAAATGTGCCACTGCCGGCTGCCATGACGTTATGGGAGCGAAAGACAAGAGTGTACACAGCTATTACCGCATTGCGCATGACCGTAAAATTGCTGCACCGTATAACTCTTGTTTGAGCTGCCACAGTGAAGTTATCAAACAGGTGTCCGACAAGAAAAAGGCCATGACCTCCTGTGTCGGGTCTTCTTGCCATCCCAAAAGCTAGTTTGGTATATTTGGGATTTTGTTGCGGGCGGAAGGCTTCTTTCGCCCGTTTCTGTTTTCCTTGATAGAGGGCAGTACGATTTAATATGACTGCCCTGGAGCCTGCGGGAGCAGGTACCTGCGGCGAAGGCCGGGGCAATTCAGTTGCGCATTCGAGCGCCGGATCAAGGGGTTCTTTCAACTTTGAACTTATAAAATTTGGCTCTGTTCTAGGATAGTGTTGAAAATAACCTTGACCGCCGGAGGCGCGAGCCTGGCGAGCTATAAACCGACG
>CAJTSU010000297.1 GCA_910579055.1 uncultured Mailhella sp.
TTCATGACCATTGAGCACCACGGAAAAACGCGCGGCATTGGCGAAAAGCTGCATGGTGGTGTTCCTCCTGGCAAGGTTGGCGGAGCATAGGGGGGCATACGCCGCTAACGCGGCTCGCCTTCGGCTTCCGGGGTCGGGGGGAAGATGATCTCCTCATACGCGGGAGCGTTCTTGAGCATCCCGCGCGAACTCATCCAGCCTTCCACCCGTTCCATATCTTCCCGCGTGGGCAGGGGAGGCATGCCGTCCGGCGTGCCGAACAGGTCAAACCGCACCATGTTGTAAGACGCGGCGGCGGGTTTGGGCAGCAACCCCTTTTCCACCATGAGCGCGCGGTATTTTTCCGGATCGGCATCTATGCGCCGGGCCGCATCACGCAAAGCGGCGCGAAACGGCTTCACCACTTCGGGTTTCAGATACGGGGCGCGCAGGGCAATCACGGCCAGGGGCTCATCAAGCCCGGTATCATCCCACACTGTCCGCGCCCCCTTCGTTTCCACCATGGTGGCCAGAGGTTCGGGCAGAAGCGCGGAATCCGTCATGCCGCCCAGGAGCATCTGGAGCCTGACGGGAATCTGCCGCACTTCCTGCATGTTCAGCCAGCCTTCCGGCAGATTTTCCTGCCCGGACATGCGCCACAACAGATAGTCAATAATGGTCGCGCCGGACATGGCGGTATCCGCGCCCTTCATATCTGCCAGGCTTTTCAGCTCTCCGGCTCGTTTCGGGCTTACGGCCAGAGCAAAACAGCGCTGCCCCGGCGAGGAGTGGGTGGTAGTGGCGATGACCGCCTGCCGCGCCCCGCGTTCATTCTGCATGAGCACATTGAGCAAATCGCCGAAATGCCCGGCAAGTTCTCCGGCCCGCATGGCGGCACCCAGCTCCAGAGCACTCTGGAAAGGCACGATTTCAACGTCCAGCCCCCGCGCGGCGAACAGCCCCTCATCCGCGGCAACGTGCAGGATCACGGAATCCGCGGCGGGCAGGGAGCCTATTTTCAGCGCTTCGGCCCGGGCGGCCCCGGCGGACAGCATGAAGACAAAACATACGGCAAACGCGATGAAGCAGCGACGCATAGGGCCTCCGAAAAGTACAAGGCAAAAGTGTCTGAAAAATTGCCTTGGGAGCTTAGCCTTAAACCCGGTCATGGTAAAGCGAACGTGAAAATCGACCGCAGGTCACGGCGGAAAGCCGCGCGGCCCCGCCGCGCGGGAAACGTCTCCGCGCCGCGCAAAGGGCGCTCATTGACATGAACGGCAAGACCGTCCACAAAGGCAGGAATGGCTCAGCATGGGATGAAGCAGATTGCAGCGCCATAGCATGTATCGATCATACGATGATGGCGTGATTTCTTCTTATGTTTTAATCCACACGCCCCCTGTCCGCTGGCTGACTCCGCAGCCAGCGGACAGGGGGCGTGTGGATTGTCCCTCCTTAGAGCGTTTTGCTATTGAAAGTATCTGCCAGCCAGGATCCTATGTTCTGGCGCGCAGGTTTCACGCCT
>CAJTSU010000298.1 GCA_910579055.1 uncultured Mailhella sp.
GAGAACGTGTGCAGCCGAGGAACGGGGAACAGTGCCGTATATGAAAAAAACTCCCACCGACCATGCAGGAGGCATCATGGCCGGGGGGAGTTCAGTACGGAGGGAAAACAGGAAAGAAACCGAAAAAAATAAATTTTTTTCGGAAAATTTTTTGTTCTCAATAACTACGGTAAATTCTTGGGGAAATGAAAGGCGGCTGGCAAAAAATGGATAAGTAAATGGATAAGCAACTGAAGGAAAAAGCCGGTAGAACCTGTCGGGAGCAGGTTCCGGTATCTTCCTATAAATGTAGGAAATTAAAGAGAAACTATCCGTATTGGATGTATTAGTTTGATATGTGAGGGACTCTCTCTCTCTCTCTCTCTCTCTCTCTCTCTCTCTCTCTCTCTCTCTCTCGGCATGTTTTCTTCATCATCGGGAATGCGGCTCCGTATTTCGCGCATGACCCGCTTATCACCCGAGTTCAGGTATTCCGGAGCAAGGGAGAGCAGACAGTATTCCACCGGCAGAGGCAGATCCGCAATGGGCACTCCACGCACCTGCCCGGAAGCCACCTGTGGAATATTCCGCATGAGCTTTTGCGGAAAGACGCAGGCCGCAAGGCCGTCGGCAATGGCCGTCATGAGGTGCTGGAAGTTGCTCAGGCGCAGGGGCCGCTTCCGGCTGAAGAACTGCGCGAACATCGGCATGGCCGTAGTATCGTCGTCCTCTGGATACAGGGCGAGGGTCAGATTCTTCAGCTCGCTGACAAGCAGGCTGTCACGCGCGGCCAAGGGGTGTCGTTCTCCAAGGAAGACATGAAACGTGTCGTTAATCAGTGTTTCCACACTCCAGCGCTTTGTCTCGGCCTGCCGCAGCAGAGCGGGTTTGTCCTTGGGCAGGACAAGCATGATCCCGATGGAAGCCCGGCGTTTTTCCAGATAGGAGGGAATGCTCAGGTTTCTCGCCTCATACACATAGATGTCAAGGTTCACGCCCAGCAGATGCAGATCATGCACGGCCGGCACCAGCAGGTCGTTGTAGGCTACCGGGTTGGCGACTACGCGCACGGGAGAGGGCGTTTCGGGGATGGAGGCAAAGTTTTTCCAGCTCTGGACTGTGGCCAGCAGCGGTTCGGCATCGTTCAGAACTTTTTCGCCTTCGGGCGTGGGGATCATACCCTTGTGGGAACGGTGAAAGAGCTTGAAGCCCAGTTCATTTTCCAGCGCGGTCACTGCCGCGCTGAGGGCGGGCTGTGAAATAAACAGGTTCCCGGCCGCCCGGTTGAGAGAGCGGCAGCGCCGGATTTCAATGCAATAGGCCAGAAGTTCGGTGCGCATGGATAGCCTGCCGGAGGGTGTTTTTCAGAATCTCCTGGTATTGTAGGTGCTTTATAAGACTGGGTCAATCAAGCGGCAGCACTTGCGCAGATCGGACAAAAAAGAGGGAGGAGCGGAAGCCATGCTTCGTTCCTC
>CAJTSU010000299.1 GCA_910579055.1 uncultured Mailhella sp.
TGCACGTCACTGTGCTGCACGTCACTGTGCTGCACACCGAGTAAAATCTTTTACTAAGGATGTGCATCATGAAGAAGCTCCTTACTCTCCTCCTCGCCGCTGGCATGATTGTTTCCGCCGTCAACGGTGCCTCCGCCGTGGAAATGAAAGTTTCCGGCAACTGGCTGACCTCGTTCTCCTTCACCAACAATCTGTATGGCGAGGATGGCCTCGTAGATTACAAGAAAGGTGACGGTAAAGGTTCCGGTCACTTCAACGCCGCCCAGCGTGTCCGTATCAATTTTAATATGGTGGCCAGCGAGTCGCTGTCCGGTCGTGTGCAGTTGCAGGCCGCCAACGGTGAAGCAAGTCCGGGATACTACACCTGGGGCAGCGGCAGCACGGGCGGTTCTGGCAAGGCCGTGACCGCGCGTCTGGCGTACCTTGACTGGTTCATCCCTTCCACCGATGTACTGGTGCGCATGGGCCGTCAGGAAACGGCGATGTCCTCCTATACCTTCGGTTCTCCCGTGTTTGCCGGCGTCATCGACGGCGTGGTCGTCAACGCTCCAATCAACGACATGGTGGGCGTGACCTTCAGCTGGCTGCGGCCCAACGCTACCATAAACAGGTGGGATAAACCGCATACGGCCCACAGCAGCATTGACCTGGCCTACCTGTCTGTGGATGTGGCCGCTGATGGATTCAAGCTCACTCCCTGGGGCATGATTGGTTTTGCGGGGAGCAATGCCGCGAAAGGCATTACCATGGAAGACGGTGATGTGGTGCGTCCTGACAGTTCCTACTTCGGTGAGGCGGGAACTGTCGTGGACTTTGATGGCTTTGATCGCACTACTGGCAAGCCCGTTCTGGTTGATGCTGATGGTAATGTGGTGGCAGCTAAATATGTCGACTCCCGCACGCTCCTGTACTGGGTGGGCATCGGCGGCGAGCTGACCCTGTTTGATCCCTTCAAGTTCACTGCTGATTTTGTTTACAGCGGCAACAACGCCGACGGCTATGCCGAACGCGACGGCTGGTATGCCGCTCTTGGCGCGGAAATGAAGACCAGCTTCGCCACTCCCTTTGTGCGCGGCTGGTACGCCTCCGGCGATGACGCGGACTCCAAGGGCAGCGGACGTATGCTGAGTATCAACGATGACGGCATGTTTGACGCCTCCAGCATCTATTTCAATGCCAATGGTCTTCTCGGAGCGACTATCGAGGACTGCAATCCCGCCGGAACCTGGGGCGTGCAGGCCGGGGTGAAGAACGTCTCCTCCATTGAAGACCTCACTCATGCCCTGTCGGTGACCTACTTCCAGGGCACGAACAACAGCAACCGGCTGGATGGCTATGATGCCGCCTGGTACGCCGAGCCGGATGACGTGAACTACATGACCACCAAAGACTCCGCGTGGTCCATCGACTTCCTGAGCAGCTACAAGCTGTA
>CAJTSU010000300.1 GCA_910579055.1 uncultured Mailhella sp.
GCCTGCTTGCAATTTTCGGGGCTGCTGACAAAGGTCAGCAGCCTCGCCCATGTGGAATACGGGCCAGGGGCATGTATCCACGTCCGGCTCGCTGGCGCCTCCGTGTGGCCATTTGACCGCTCCTCATCTCTGCTCTCGATGCCCGTACGCCTCGCTCTGATCGGCAACGGGCACGGCCCCTGAGGGGCCGCCGTTTGGTCGGCCCCGCTCCATGCCCGCTTGCGCTCGCGTTTCCGGCGGTTAAGCTTAGTTTCAACACCACACTATAAACAGCAACACAGCCGAAAATTATGCCAGTGTTATCCCCAACAGTTTTTCCGCATTGTGGTGAAAGAATTTTTCTTTATGTTCTTCAGTAAAACCGAAGCGATCGATATCCTGTACCGCCTGCCTGAGATTGTAGCACGGGTAGGCCGTACCGAACAGCATGCGTTCGCCGTCCAGCCAGCGCATGGCCTCGCCGTACATCCGGTTGCCCGGCGCGTCGGGGTTGAGCATGTAGAGGTCGGGCAGCAGCCAGATGTTTTTCTGCACCAGGCAGAGGTTGAACACCTGAGGAATCCAGGGATAGCAGGCATGAGCCAGCACAATTTGCAGATTCGGGAAGTCCTGCGCCACATGCTGGGCCGCTACGGGATTGGAATAATCCAGGCTGCCCTGGAAAAAACTCATGGTCAGCACCACGGGAAGACCTGCCTTTTCACAACGCGCATAAACGGGATAAAGCACATTGGCGTCGGCGTGGCGGGGCGGCTGGCAATATGCGGGTTCCATGGCAATTCCCTTGAAACCGAAGGCGATGCAGCGTTCCAGTTCGTCCAGGGCGGCGGAAATGCCGCGTGAGATATCCAGACTGCCGAACGGAATGATTTTATCCGGAAATTCCCGGGCCATGTCGTTGATATCGTCATTGCTGACCGAAGCCGTATCGTCCGGCACCTGACGGCCGATGATCACGCCGCCGGAAATACCGGCGTCCTCCATTTCCCGCCAGAACAGATCAAGGGATTTTTCTCTGGCCGCCTTACTGGGAATGCCATGTCCTTTCTGTGGAGCGCTTTCGTTGCATGTGGGGTTGTAGATGCCGAGCTTCTTGAAACCCTTGTAGGGCGGACGCAGACGGAAATCAAAAATTTTCATCGAAAATTCCTTGTGACCCCTCTTGTCGGCCGCGGAGTCAGCCGGCGGATGGGGCGACTGTGGTTGGAAGCAAGCCTTGTTGCAGAATAGTGTTGAAAACAACCCTGACCGCCGGAGGCGCGATCGAGCCAGCCGTGGACACATGTCGCCTTATCTCTGCTGTCGCCATTCGTAAGGCTCCGGCGGAGGCGTGAAACCTGCGGGTCAGAACATAGGGTCTGGCTGGCAGAT
>CAJTSU010000301.1 GCA_910579055.1 uncultured Mailhella sp.
AGCATTTCAATGACAAAATGCTCTAACGACTACCGCTCGCCCGTGTGGAACACGGCTGCTTTGTGGCAACGGACATTGCCGCCCATGCCGGAGCAAAGGCACACGTCACGCACAGCGCCATCAATACTCTTCTACCACAGAGCGTTACACCAAAATTTCATCATCCCGCCAAAAAAAGCCAGGGATGTCAGTTCAAAATATAGGCATAGGGGTTGGTGGGGACACCGTTAAGGCGCACTTCATAATGCAAATGCGGCCCGGTCACGCGGCCCGTGCTGCCCACATGGCCGATGAGTTGGCCGCGTTCCACCTGCTGGCCCGCCTTGACTACAAACTTCGACATGTGCCCGAACTTGGTGGAAAGCCCACCGCCGTGGCTGATATCCACGCAAAGCCCGTATGCGCCGTCCGATCCCGCAGCAATCACGGTTCCCCGCGCAGGTGCATAAATAGGCGTGCCTGTAGGCGCGGCAATGTCCAGCCCCTTGTGGTAACTGCCCTGCCCGGTGAAAGGCGAATTACGGTATCCGAACTTGGATGTGACAAAGCCCTCAGTAGGCCAAATAGACGGCGTAACAGCCAGCTTGCCGCGATTTTCCCTCATGGAGAGCATAAGTTCCTGCTGGCGGATCTCCTCCACGCGCGCTTCCTGGGCCAACTCCTTGAGGAAGGCGCGCATCTTGCGCGTCGCCAGTTCGTAACGGTGCAGGGGGATATACCCCAGACCGGAATCTCCCGCTCCGCCTACCCCCAAATCGCTGACGCCCACATCCGTTTTTACCATCACTCTCAGTTTGGTATCGAACTGCTGCACGCGCTGCAAATCATCCCGCACGGCGTTCAGCTCTTCAGCCAGGCCCGCAAGCTGCCCCTCCCGGGCCTCCAGCGCGTATTCAGCCTCCACAAGCCTGCTCTGAAGCAAATTGGCATGCCTGAAGTATTTCCACAGCCAGACATTGGACGCGGCCAACCCGCAGACAATCAGACACAACAGCCAGCCCAACCAGCCGGAAAGGCGCAGGCTGCGAGAAGAGCCGCCTTTTTCTTTGAATATGACGACATGATATTTGCCAAAAAGCATTGACGCCCCAGTATGCACGATGTGGCAGGTCCCACGGGCAAAACCTGAAGAAGTGGGTCCGCAAGGCGTCTATGATAAAGTCAAGAGCCTTTCAGGTCAACGCCGCATGAGAAATGCCGGAAACTTGCGCATTCTCGCTAAAAATATATTTTGATCTCAATATATTATACAATAAGGCTCTGTCCCGGAATAGTGTTGACACTATCCTTGCCCGCCGGCGGCGCGAACTATGGAACGACGCCCCTCCCCCGCCGCAAGTGAATTGCGGC
>CAJTSU010000302.1 GCA_910579055.1 uncultured Mailhella sp.
CGATTTGAGGAGCCACCTCCATTTTCCAAATGTGCGAAACTTTCCTTACACTACCCCTTGATGCTGGTGCCCCTGGGGCCGAGCAGATACCAGGCCGTGGGATCGCTGTCGTCGAGCAGGGGGTCATAGACGCGGGTGAAGCGGTTGCCCGCATACAGGTTGGTCACGTTGGGCTGGGCCTGCGTGCCGATGAGCTGGGAGTTGAAGAAAATTTCCGCACCGGTTTCCAGCGCCACGGGCCCGAGGAAGAACTGGGGATTGATGCGCAGGTATTCGCCGGAGGCGTTTTTCTGTTTCTTCATGGCTGTGAGCACGTCGCCGATTTTGTTCACGTCCGGGATGCCGCCGCCCTTGAGCAGTTTTTTGTGGCCGGCGTCGAACAGTTTTTTGCCGTCGCTCATGACCGGATTGCTGATCAGGGCGCGGTAGGCCATGTCGTTGATGGTATTGGCCGCGGCCCGGCCCCGCACGGCGGCCATGTCCGTGAACACGCCCAAATCGTCATTGATGAGAGCCTGCCGGGTAATGGGGTAGATGCGCCCGTAGGTGGCCAGCTGCACAACCTCGCCGCGCTCGTTGGCATAGGCGTAGGTGTACTCTCCGTCTTCCTCTACCCTGCGCAGGGTGGTTTCAAAATCAACGCCCACGGCATGGGATTGCTTGAAATCGTTCAGTGAACCGGTGGCGGCCCATATATCCCAGGTATGTTCCGCGCGCTCGAAGGCGTCTTCCAGCACCTTGCGGGCCGTTTCCGTCAGCGCCGCGGGCAGGTCGGTAGTGGTCAGAGCGCGGCCCACAAGGGTCTTGATGTCGCCCGCTGTGGACTGCCCGCTTCTGGCCAGAAAATCCCTGGCCATTTCGCGCATGGACATGCTTGCCAGTTCCCGCGCGCCGGGTACGGGCTTGTCCGGCTCCAGGCCGCAGCGCATGAGCAGGGCATCCCGCGCGGCGGCGCGCACCTTGTCGCTTTCCCGCGCGCCCATGTCCACACGGGCGAAGCTTCCCGCCTGGCCCCTGGCTTGCAGGCGCTCCAGCACCACGGCCCGGGCGGCGTCAAGCGATATTCCGCCGTCAATGAAACCGCGCAGCACATCCTCCGGCATATTGTGCGCCCTGCACAGCATGCCCAGTTCGGAAATGCGCCTGCGTTCCGCCAGAGCGGCGGAACGGCCCTCTTCCGCGTCCGCTTCCGGCGCGGAAGAGGGCACGGCGTCAGGCGCGCCGGGCGTGTCGCCGCCCGCGGGGTCTTCGGTTCCCCCGACCGTAGCCGGGTCCCGCGGGTCGGGGTCGCGCGGCTCGC
>CAJTSU010000303.1 GCA_910579055.1 uncultured Mailhella sp.
GGAGGTCGCGGAAGAAAGGGTTCGCGGAGCGGAGCCGAGTGAAGCGCAGCTTCACAAAGGCGCAAGCGAGCCGGCCGTGGATACATGTCTCTGCGGCAACGGATGTTGCCGCTCGTGCCTTAGAGCATTTTGTCATTGAAATGCTCTCGGAGTCGAGCGGAGCGAGGCTGCGCCGCTCCGACGGAGTAGCCGCAATTTACTTGTGGCGTCAAGCTCCGGCGGAGGCGTGAAACCTGCGCGCCAGAACATAGGATCCTAGCTTGCAGATACTTTCAATCGCAAAACACTCTAGTAAAAATACACGTCTCGCACAGCGCCATCAACACGGTTCTGCAACTGAATCCTTTCAGGGAGAACGGGAACATTTTGTACAGGCTTGCCTTTTGAGGCTTTTCAGCCAATTATGGGGAAAACTTTCAAGGAAGGATTCGATGAGCAACCCTCTCGTTCTTTTGGAAACGTCATCCGGCGATATGTTGCTTGAGCTTTTTGAAGACAAGGCCCCTGTCACAGTCGCCAACTTTTTGCGCTATGTGGATGAGGAATTTTATGCCAACACCATTTTCCACCGCGTTATCAACGACTTTATGATTCAGGGCGGCGGACTCTCCGTTCGTATGGAAGAGAAACCCACGCATGAACCCATTGCCAATGAAGCCGGAAACGGACTCAAAAATCTGTGCGGCACGGTGGCTATGGCCCGCACGGAGGAACCCCATTCGGCGACGGCGCAATTCTATATTAATGTGGTGGATAATCCCGAACTCGATCATCAGGACGACAGCCCTGAAGGGTTTGGCTACTGCGTGTTCGGACAGGTCATCGAAGGCATGGACGTGGTGAACAAAATCCGCAAGCTCAAGACCAAGGCTGTGGGCGAACACGGCAACGTCCCCCTGGACATGGTGGTCATCACCGGTGTGAGCCGCTTCGAATAGAGCCGTTTAAACGTAACTTGTCCTGAAACAGGAGCCTTTTCCGACGGCCCGTCTGCGGGTCGTCGGGCTGATGGGATAGACCCGCCCCCAACGAGGCAATGGACTCTGCGGCATCAATGTGCCAAAAAGTGACATTCTTTCACTTCAACCAACATGAGAGCGGGTCATGGGACAAGTATGCCAAATCGGGCTTGATATTGCAAAAGAGTATTTTCAGGTGCATGGCGTGGACAAAAACGGCAAGGATGTATTCAACAAAAAACTGAAAAGGAAAAACGTGTTGTCATTCTTTGTCAATCTTCCTCCATGCCTTGTTGGACTGGAA
>CAJTSU010000304.1 GCA_910579055.1 uncultured Mailhella sp.
CAAAAAATAATACTGCTTGGCAAGCTATTTTCGGCAAATTTAACTTTTTTCTTTTTCATGCGCGCAAGATATTTTCTAACTTCCTTATATCATTCTATAAAATAATACGGTTAATCTTCATTTTCCGTATGCGTCCGGATTTTTCGCTTGACACATATGCGCCATTTCACGGCATGAACACAGAACCGCTTCGGGAATCGAAGAGCATGATGCTCAGCGTCGCCTGATACTTCTTGTGTCTGTCCCGAGGCTGGTATATCCTGAATTCAGGCATACTTTTTCCCCTTTTGGAGATCATATGCAGCTTCACTCCGATATCAAACCCATTTCCTGGGTAAAAAACAACGCCAGACAAATGATCGAGTCTGTGTCCGAAAGCGGAAATCCCATGATCATCACCCAACACGGCGAAGCCAGGGCCGTAGTGGTAAGCGTGAGGGAATACGACGAGATGCAGCAAAGCCTGGCCCTGTTGCGGATGCTGGCGGACAGTTCAATGGATGTTGAGGCCGGGCGTTTGCGGGATGCCGATGAGGTTTTTGCCGATCTGCGAACCTCGCTCGCGGAGAAGGCCCGTGCGCGAACCTGAAACCTGCTGGAGAGTGGAGTTTACCGCTCAGGCCGAGGGCGATATTCGCGGCATTATTTCCTACATTGCCGAGCGAGAAGGCCCGGAACCGGCGGCAAAGCTCCTGGACAACTTTGTGCGGGCGCGAGACAGTCTTCGTGAATTGCCCGGCCGAGGCCGTATTCCTCCGGAATTGCTCCGGGTCAATGTGCTGACCTACCGCGAAATCCAGGCACCGCCCTATCGGCTTATTTACCAGATGGACAAGGCCGCCCGTGCGGTTCATATCCATGTTGTGGCAAACGGACGGCGCAACTTCACTGAGCTTTTGAAACAGCGCCTCTTTCGGGTTCCCCCCGGAACGTATTGGCGGGAATAGCGGGAAAAGGCTTCGGCCTTTCCCACCGATCCTGATGCCCCCCCGCTTTGCGGTGTTTGCGCCGTCTGAGCCGCCAGGGCTGCTTGACGGAACGCACGAAAATCGCTCACTTTACGGCGCGGCAAAGCCGCGACCTGCTCGCAATTTTCGGGGACACGGCGCTTTCGGTAACCTCAAAAGGGCGAAGAAGCTTTTGCTTCCCCGCCCTTTTGATCAGTCATCCATTGT
>CAJTSU010000305.1 GCA_910579055.1 uncultured Mailhella sp.
GGCGTACAGGCATGGACAGCGGAGCAAGCTCCGGCTTCAGGCGTGAAACCTGCGCCAGATCACAGGATGCTGGCTGGCGGATACTTTCAATCGCAAAACGCTCTAAAATGGAGGGCGGCTGAACCAGAACTTCCACATCAAGGCCAGTGCGGGTTTCGATCTTCACATCCAGTACACCGGGCTTGTCATCATCATGCTCTGCCCGTTGTATCAATATCATGAGCATCGGCCGTGATGAGCCATATTAGGCAGGTTACAGCCATGTTCTGATGAAGAGTCCCCCTATTTTCAGGCGAAATAGACCCTAACGCAATTCCCTCAGTTTGGCGATAATGGCTTCCGCGCATTCTTCCGGGGTCATAGTTTCCACAGCCAGAGAAAAGTCCGCATAGCGCCAGTAAAGCTTTTCCCTCTCGTGGAACAAGTCCTCCAGCGTTTGCCCCGGTGCGATAGCCAGGCCCCGATCCGGTTTGCGCGCAATGCGCTCCAGAATGACCGGCAACGGTGCATCCAGATGCACAAGTGGCCCCATAGCGGCAAGATGCCGCATGCCTTCTTCCCGGTACACCACGCTTCCGCCTGTGGCCAGTACCGTTCTGTTCAGTCTCAGGCTACGGATGATCCGGCATTCCATATCCAAAAAATCGTCTTTGCTCAGAGCATCCGCGATCTCTTGCAGCACTGCGCCGTAATGCGCTTCAATAATATGATCCGTATCCGCGCAGGCCCAGTTCAGGCGCTGCGCCAGCGCCTTGCCTACCGTAGTTTTCCCCGCCCCGGCCATACCGATAAGAATGACATTTGCCCCAACCGGAAAATGAGGAAGAACGGGATCGGGGCGGTAATCCGGGCGAAGCATTTCAGGGGCGTGAGTATCCATAATTCGATCCACAGTAACGTATGTCCTATATACATGTTTCAATTCACAGTCGCCCCCTCTCCGCCGCGACCGACTCGGCAGTCGACGGAGAGGGGTGTGCGGATTGCCTCTCCCTCGAGGGAGTTGCAAAAAAGGATTTCACCGGCTTCGCCGTCTTGTCAAGCACTCTTTTTGCGGCGCTGTGGTGCGGAATAGTGTTGATGGCGCTGCGCGAGACGTGCATTTTTATCACGGCAAAAACAGCCCGCGTTCCACACGGCGAGCGGCAGTCGTTAGGCGACGAAGGAGCCTTAC
>CAJTSU010000306.1 GCA_910579055.1 uncultured Mailhella sp.
TTTGTGCTCAGTCACGCCTGGTCGCCGGGCATGCTGGAAGCGCTGTACCGCATGTACGATGAGCCCTTTGTGCTGGCCATGCGGGATGCAGCCGCGAAACGGAGCAAGGGCGGCCTGAACGCGGGGCAGACGGCGGACATGTTTCGTGCGTATGCCGGTCAGTTTCGCCAACTGGATGCCGGGTTGCGCGGCGTGGCGGAAACCGCGGATCTTGACGTCAGGGTTGGTCAACTGCGCAAGACTGATCAGGAAATCGGGCAGGCCCGGAAGGAGCTGACCGGGCTGGTGGATTCGTATGAAAGAGCTGTCAGGCAGGGGGATTCCGCGCAGGCGGACGAACTGCGGGCGCGGATGGAAAAGACCTCACAGCGGATACAGAAAGCGGCTTCGGCACGGACACGCGCCGAACGCTCTCTGATTGCGGAAATCCGCCGCAAGGCGGGAGCTGACGCCCCGGACGACGCCACGTTGCTGTATCTGGCGCAATGGGTGGAACGCAGGGATTCCGGCCCGGAATCCGCCGCCGTGGCCGCTGATCTGCTGGGCCGGATGGCAAAGCGTTTTGAGGCCGAAGCGGCGGCAAAGTAATGGAGACTTTTCTTGTTGTAGGGGGATGCCGCAGCGGCAAGAGCGCCGTGGCCATGCACTGGGCCTTGCGCCGCCCCGGCCCCCGCGCGTATGTGGCTACGGCCCGGCCGCCGCTTATGACAGACCCTGCAAAAAAAGAATGGAATGACCCGGAAATGCAGATGCGTATTGCCCGCCACCAGGCTGCACGCGGGCCGGAGTGGCGTACCCTGCTGGCCTGCGAAGACGGGAGCGGCCCCCGGCTTGCGGCGGAGGAGTCCTTATTTCAGGCCGCTGAAGATTGCCGTGTGGCCGTGTTCGACAGTGTAGGCATGTGGCTTGCCGGTTTGCTGGACGGGCGGGATGATGATGCGGTGCTGGGGCGGGTGCATAGCCTGGCGCACTGTCTGGAACATGCGCCGTTGCCGACGGTGCTGGTAAGCGACGAGGTCGGTATGGGACTTGTGCCGAGCACGGCGATGGGCAGGCGCTTTCGGGATCTGCAGGGCGAAGCGAATCAGATTCTTGCCGCCGCC
>CAJTSU010000307.1 GCA_910579055.1 uncultured Mailhella sp.
GCAGTGTACCAGTTTTGCTAAACATTGTTTAGTAAAAATTTGGAAGATCAGTAACTCCTCTTATCTTGATGCTTTCAGTCCCATGAGGCAAACGGAAAAGGGGCCGGGAACCCCGCTGGCGGGGTTCCCGACACGGGCTGGCAGACCGTCGTAAGCCTCGAAGACTCGGCTGACGGGAACGCTGCGCGGCCTTCGGCTCGGCCTCCATAGCTCGCTGCGCGCGCCTCCGGCGGTCAAGGATAGTTTCAGCACTATTCTGGAACAGAGCCAAAGTTAATCTTCTTTAAACCACCAACGGCCGGAGAGTTATGAAAACTTCCCGGCCGTTGATGATGCTCGCGTGGTAGCGGAGGAGGGACTTGAACCCTCACACCCTTGCGGATACTTGATTTTGAGTCAAGCGTGTCTGCCATTCCACCACTCCGCCACAGCAGGCATCAAGCTCGTTTTATTTAAACGAAATGCGTAGATTTATCAAGCACAATTTTACAGGTGTTTTTTTGACAGGCTTCATAGCGGCGCTCAAGATGAGTTTTGAGCAAGAAGAATAAAGAGAATAATTTTGTTTTTTCAAGATTATTTTGCAAATAATAGAATATTACTTTTTTTTTATCCTTTGCTATTATATAATATATTGTATTTTTTATATTAAAATTAAAGAGAGTTTTCTGCCGCGAAGTTGGCATGTCTGTTGCTATTCCCGTATCAGGGCGGAAGTCCGCCTGATGTCCGGAACCATTCAGCACAAGGAGTCGCCATGAGCAGGAAGTATTTCGCGGCACAGGATACAAACTATACACGCAGGCTTGCGGAATACGCGGTCAGCCTTGATTTTTCGGATCTGCCCGGAGAGGTTGTCGAGCGTGTGAAGATGATGACCCTGCATACCCTGGGCGTATCTCTGGCGGCGGCTCCCATTGCGTTGAGCGGCGCTTCCATCCGGGTGGCAAAGGCCGTGAACGGCGGAAGCGGCGGCGGTGCGAGCGTGTGGCTCGGGGGCGAACGTCTGTCCGCCGCCTCGGCGGCATTCGCCAACGGAACCATCGCCGACAT
>CAJTSU010000308.1 GCA_910579055.1 uncultured Mailhella sp.
CGCAAATTTATGGGGGTGGATGATGAAGCGTCTCTCTCTCTCTCTCTCTCTCTCTCTCTCGTTTTTCTCGGAATAATATTATTACCAACCGCGTTTGCTGAAGAATACCTGGGGGGAGATCTCCGCGACGGGGCGACGTATGATTCCCCTTTCAACATGAGCGCCGACGCGGCTCTGAATGTCGGGCACACAGCGACTGTTGATTCGAATATAAAGATTGGCGGCAACAAGCTGGATATATGGGGCACGCTTGAGCTGACCGAATCGTCATCGTCTGATCGGAGAGCATGGATTTCGGGAGGGGAGCGGTACCCGGCCCAGAACGGAGAATTGTATATTCATAACGGCGGAGTGTTCAGGTATTCCCACGGGGTGAGGGATCTCGATTTGGATGGGCCGTCTGGCGCACCGGGCCGTTCGTGGTTTAACATGACCCTGGATGACGGGGCCGCGTTTCACACCGAGGGAGTCGGTTTGAATGTGGGAAGACATGTCGCATTGATCGCCAACGGCAACCTGTATACAGAAGGCATCACCATTCAAGCCGGCGGGAAGTACAAGGAAAAGAGCCCTGTCACCATAGACGGAGTCGGCGGGACAGGTACCACCAGGAATTACATCATTTCCTATAGTAGCTATCCGTACGGCAACAAAGGCGATATCACTCCCGGCGGACTTTATGAAGGCGACGTCATAGTCGATTTTGATCGGAGCGCCACGGAGTACTGGGAAGAAGGCGGCCTGTATATCGCTGGCACGCAGAGGGGCAACGTGGATCTGCGCAGGGGTCTGGTGGAGTTTTTTAATGGCGGCGTGCTTGAGGGCAATCTGACCGTATCGGACGGCACAGTGCAAGCTTTGGAAGACTCACCCGAAGACCGCCCTCCCACGGCCGTGTACGGCGACATCCAAATCACCGGCGGATCCTTCATTGTGAAGGACGCGCTTCCCTTTTCCGCCACCCAAGGGATATCCCTGTCCGGCGGCGAACTGAATGCCGTTGAAGGCACCCTTCTCATCCCCACGGGCCAA
>CAJTSU010000309.1 GCA_910579055.1 uncultured Mailhella sp.
AGCTGTCCGCTATCTGATCCGCGCTCAACCGTAATACTTGCCAAGCCCGGCAGGAGTGGCTATTTAAAAAGGGAACCCCGGAACCTGCTGGACACAGGAACCGGGGTGGGCACGACGCATAGCGCCTTGTTACACGGTCATCAGCTAGAGCCGCTTTCAGGCCCCGTATCTGTTCGCACCAGATACGGGGCTGCTGCTATCTGGCCTCTGAGACCAGCAGCAGGACAAGTATCAGCGCGATGAACGTGGCAAAAACCAGCTTTCGCATGGTGATACCCTCCTTTGCTGCTACCGCCGTGCCCAGGCGTTAGAGTTTGGAAGGATGACCGTGCCCGTTCCTTATATCCAGATTTTCAGCACTCCGCAACGCTTTCCGCGCTCATCCGCGCGTACCCGGAACTGTTTGCGCTCGTGGGAAGTCATGTGCCGGAACTGCGCGGCAGGAGTGTCAGTTATTCCGGTACAAATACGCCTGGACAAGTGGCTACGGACAATAAAGGTTGGCTCAGGATCATGTGGGATACATGGAGTTCAGGAAGTGATAATGAGTTCGCGTATGTATTTAATCTAAAACCGTATTATGGAGGATTCTCTTCTTCTGTAACTCCATTGGGTAATAATGTGTATAAACATCGTTTTCAGGTTGGAGGACAGGATAACGCTCAAGACACAACAACACTATGGTTTCCTGTCGGAGGAACAGGCTCGGAGACAATGGAAGTCAGATATCTCATGCGGGCTTTACCTTGAATAATAGTTGACGAATGCAGAGGAATTCACGCAGGAGTAAAGATTGCCCTCATCACATTAATAATGGGCTGAGGGCAATCGTTTTTCTATGCGGCAGCGCGGATCAGATAGCGGACAGCC
>CAJTSU010000310.1 GCA_910579055.1 uncultured Mailhella sp.
ATAAGGAGAGCAGAGATGAGCCTCGCCCCGCTCGACTCCGAGAGCATTTCAATGATAAAATACTCTAGGCCATGTGACACCCTGGTGACGGTCCATGCCCGGTTCCGGGCAATCGCCCTGATGCCGTATCGCCCCCCGGTTACGCGGACCCGGGGCGACAGACGGCGATTTCCTTCCTCCCCGCCTTGTGCCGGTTTCAGCATCTGCGGCGTATGACGCCTGTCACGCGCCATTGGAGCAACAGCACATGATTTCTTCTTCCTTCCTTCCCGCGCTGCTGGCGGGTCTTGCCACCTGGGGCTTCACCGCCGCCGGGGCGGCTTTTGTCTTCACTCCCCGCGCATGTTCCCGGCGGGCTCTTGACATTCTGCTCGGTTTCGCGGCGGGCGTGATGCTCGCGGCTTCATTCTGGTGTCTGCTCAGCCCTGCTCTTGAACTGGCGGGAACATCCTGGGGACGGCTGGACTTTGTGCCCGTGGCCGCAAGCCTCGCCGTGGGAGCATTGCTGCTCGACATGCTGGATCGCGTTCTGCCCCATGCCTGCGTTCACCGTCATGAGCCGGAAAGACACCGCGAACATGGAGAACCGGCGTTTCCCCGCAATATCCTGCTGTTCTTTGCCGTCATCCTGCATAATATTCCCGAAGGCCTGGCGCTCGGCGTGGCCTTCGGAGCCGCACTGAGCACTCCCGATCCCGGCGGACTGGCCGGAGCCGTGCTTCTGACCTGCGGCATCTGCCTGCACAATCTGCCCGTGGGCATGGCTGTAGCCCTGCCCTTGCTCGGAGACGGCTGTTCCCGCC
>CAJTSU010000311.1 GCA_910579055.1 uncultured Mailhella sp.
CGCTCCACGCCGCATTCCTTCAGGAAAAGGAGGAACAGCGGCAGCGGGAGGAAGAGGTACAGCAGGAGCGAGAGCGTCAGGAAGCGGAAGCCCGCCAGCAGTCCGAGCGTGAACGGCCTTTCCAGCAAGAGCCTGAAGCTGTGCCGCTACGCCGTCGCTCAAGGATGCGCTGACCGTCCGCCGGGAATCTCGACTCAACTGAGAGTCATAGCCCACTAGGGTTTACTGCGTAAACCCGTGGGCAAGCGTGCCGCTTGACCGCCAAAGGCAAAAGACAAATCGGGGACATGCCCCGCCCCCCACAGGAGAAACCACCATGAGCATCACAGCCAGCCAAGTGAAGGAAATACGACAGGAGTTCGCCACATTGAAGCCCTCCACCGTCACGCTGGACGGAAACCACACCATGACCGTGAAGCAGGCCATTTTCATCCTTGCCCCGACGCTGGAACGGATGAAAAAGCGCGGCTTCGATACTCAGGAGATCGTCGAAAAGCTGCACGAAAAAGGGATTGAGGTGAAGGCCCAAACCTTGACCAAATACCTGACCGAGGCCAGACGGCAGCGGGAAAGCCGGAAAACGCAAAAGAGAGACACAGCCCCGCCCACCTCCGCGACACAAACAACGAACTTCATTGTTACGGATATCCCGGACGATGAACTGTGAGCAGGAAGCCATTCCTAGTGTCTAATTGCAAAAGTTTCGCGCATTATTTCTAAGTTGGCATCCCTTGA
>CAJTSU010000312.1:0-521 GCA_910579055.1 uncultured Mailhella sp.
TGCCTCTTTGGGCATGGAGCTGATTTATTCTACGAATAAATCAGCGGTTCCTTAAACGTAGAATGTTTGAAAGCAGAGGATAGCATGAGCGGGGCAGTCACGACCTATGGCCTTCTTATTGTGGCGATTCTGGCTGAAACCTTCGCCACCTCAAGCCTGAACGCTTCGCAGCAGTTCACCAGACTTGTCCCTACACTGTGTTCCATCATCGGTTACGTTGTTTCTTTCTACACATTTTCGCATGTGGTGAAGGTGATGCCCGTGGGAATCGGGTATGCCATCTGGTGCGCGCTCGGTATCGTGCTTATTTCAGTGGTGGGTGTGGTTTACTTCAAGCAGCAGCTTGACCTGCCCGCCTATATCGGCCTTGGCCTGATCATTGCGGGCGTGGTCGTCATCAATGTATTCTCCGCTTCAGTAAAGCACTGAACCCGATCTGTGCCGCAAAGTTGCAGCCGGAGGCAAACTGAAGCATTGCCCCTTGAGATCCGGGTCATCAAGAGCAGAGATGACGCCCCCCC
>CAJTSU010000312.1:561-670 GCA_910579055.1 uncultured Mailhella sp.
AGTGCGCGCAGCGTTTTCCGCGCAACGCTCCCAACACGCTTCCATGCCAGAGCCAAATTACTGATCATCTATTTTATATTTAAACACATCCTGCTTGCGCAAAACAGGC
>CAJTSU010000313.1 GCA_910579055.1 uncultured Mailhella sp.
TCTTCCATGGCGGAATTGCTTTGCGCCAATCGCATAAATTCATCCTCCGTTTGAGCTGCGAAAAATCTGAGCCACGCGCTGACAGGGGAGCTGTCATCATGTCGCGCCTTTGGAATCTCCAGAATATTTATCTCAAGCGAATCAGAGTATTCCACTTCGTTTTTCCGGTCATACAGGCGGTAACGGTGATGAAAGGCGGAATCCGTCTTCACAAACTCGAAATCCACAATCATGATGGAAACCGCTCTGGTGAGACTGCCGTAGTTCTGTCCCTTGGCAATCTGTTCCACAAACATCCGCGCCGTATAGTAAAGAAGCCGTTTTTTCAGATGCAGGTGCGGCTGCACCTGAACCTCCACATCGATAAGCCCGTTGCGCGTCTCCACCTTTACGTCCAGAACGCCGAGCTTGTCATCATCACGTTCCGCGCGAAAATTGGGATCCAGAACGCGGATGTCGGCAGCTGTAATGGGCATATCCAGAACAGCGCTCAAAAAACCTGCGAGAACACGCAGGTGTTTGCCGAACACCCTCTTGAACACATGGTCATTGACAGGAGAAAGCAGCTCTTTTTTCATGGTTTAAGCATACCCCGCCTTCCCCTCAGGCGCAAGAAGCCGCTCCATGTTATAAA
>CAJTSU010000314.1 GCA_910579055.1 uncultured Mailhella sp.
GACGGTTTTGAGCTGGCCTCCGTGGATGCCCGTTTCATGGGCTTTTCCTTCCGGCTGGACACGCGCAAGGCGTCCGGGGCTGTCATCCGGCTTCAGCTTGCCGAAGCCGTGCGGGAGGAAATCGCTTCCGGCAAAAAGGTGGGCGGCAAGCGCAAAAAGGAACTGAAAGAGGCCATTACCGCCAAATTGACCGCCAGGGCGGAATTTGTGCCGTCCATCATTGATTGCATATGGGATGCGGAAAAGGGACGCCTGCTTGTGGGATCGGCTTCGGCCAAGGCGGTTCAGCCGGTGCTGGAGCTGTTCAAGACCACGTTCGGCATGGATGTTACCCCCCTCACGCCTGCGGGAGATATGCCGAAGCTCTTTGCCGCCATCCTGCGCGGGGAAGGCTATCCGTGCGAAGGCTACACCCTGCATCCGATGGGTTCCGCCAGCCTGGCCGCGTCCGAACAGGCCGAGGAAAAAGCCGCCGTTGCCGTGCAGAACAGCCTGAATGCCGTGGCTCAGGCGCTTGAGGAAGGCATGGCAATCCAGAAATTGCACCTGGTAGCCACCTCAGACGCCGATCCCGACCGGCAACTGGAGTTCACGCTGGATGCCGGGCTGGCTGTGTCTGGCCTGAAACTGCCCA
>CAJTSU010000315.1 GCA_910579055.1 uncultured Mailhella sp.
CCCGTTTTGGAAGCACCATATATTCATATCCTTATTTTTGCAATTAGGCACTAGTTCATATAAGGGCTTGTTACCGGCCAGCGTCTAAAGGCGCTGGCTTTCACTTCGTTCAAGCCCAGTGCCGTTGCCGCTTTGGCCTACCCCTTGAAGGGGTCTTGATATTCCCTTGTCGTCAGTTTGTCTTGCATGATATCGTGTTGCTCCTGTTGTTGAATATATTTACGGATGGTTGCTTCGTTCAGTCCCACTGTGCTGACGTAATATCCTTCGGCCCAAAACTTGCGGTTGCCGAACTTATACTTCAAAGTTGCATGTTTATCGAAGATCATCAGCGAACTTTTTCCTTTCAGATATCCCATAAAACTTGATACACTGATTTTTGGTGGGATACTGACAAGCATATGAACATGATCAGGCATGAGATGCCCTTCCAGAATTTCCACCCCTTTGTATTTGCACAGATTCTTAAGAATATCCCTAATGCTTTCGCGCAGTTGTGCAAAAATTATTTTCCTTCGATACTTTGGTGTAAATACGATATGAACGGGTATGAGCTAAACTTTGAGTCTTGGCTCCCATATTAAGCACCTTTTCTGAATGTTA
>CAJTSU010000316.1 GCA_910579055.1 uncultured Mailhella sp.
TTCCATGTAAATGGAAGACTGGAAGACATTAAAACATTATTTAGTTAACACTCTCAAAAAAACTTTGGTGCTTGCTCGCCTTTTTGACTTCACGAAGAGGAATAGTGCCAATATCAATGACTTGATCTTGGTGGAGATAAAAAAAGGCTGTGTCACGGAAGGGTGGACCGAGGCAACGCCCTGTCCTGTCAGAAGTTCAAGGCAACAAGCCGGTTTGAACGGCGTCAGCACGTTTCTGTGATAGAGCCTAAAAATATCGTTTGGCGGGTTTCAGTTGTGTACTGTTTAGTATTGACTGATCTGTTTTTATAGCTTGAAGGTTGGAAATAGGGTTGGAAAAAGAAAAAGGCACTTATGGTTATGATTCCATAAGTGCCTGAATTTCCTGGTTGCGGGGGCAGGATTTGAACCTACGACCTTCGGGTTATGAGCCCATATGTCTTTTATTTATCGACATTATCACATACAAGCGAATACAAAATAAGTTCTGAAAATTCAATATGTTTTTTAGTATTACTGATCATCTATTTTATATTTAAACACATCCTGCTTGCGCAAAACAGGCC
>CAJTSU010000317.1 GCA_910579055.1 uncultured Mailhella sp.
TATTTTTTTTAATATATTCAAACAGTTCCACAACTTCCTGGAAGGCTCGCGGCTGGTTGAGCTTGAGTGCAATCATATAATCAGCCTTCTTTTTCCGGATGGATTTTACAATTTTCGTCTGGCACCCCATAGCGTCTATAGTGACGGTTGCCCCTTTCATATCAATAGAATCGATGACCTCTGGCAGCATTGTGATTTCAGATTCTTTTTTTTCTCCAATAATCTGCCGGAGAACGGTGTGGTGTTCGGTCACAAATGCGTTCAGGCAATGGATGGCATCGCGTCCGTTTATCCTGTCTTGTGAGCCCCTTACGGTTTTTCCATCAAGAGCGATAATTTTCCCTTTCAAATCCGGGCAGTGTGAATCTGCCATTTTATTGAGCAGACTGATAAGGTATTTGCTATCAATTTTGCTCATTACCCTTCGGAAAGTACACACGGAAGGCACCCCATTTTTAAGCGTAAGGAATTTTTTTAATTCAACTTCCCTTGCTTCACAAATCTCTTGAATATCAAGCCATGTAACTGCT
>CAJTSU010000318.1 GCA_910579055.1 uncultured Mailhella sp.
CGATCTCTCCTCACATTTTGCCGATCCTGAAAAAATGGCAGCGGGAAGACGCCGCGCGCGGGTATGAGTATGTAATCCATTACAGAGGAAAGCCCGTGACAAGCATATCCAGGGCATGGCACTCAGCTCTCAAAAAGGCCGGCATCACGCGCCGGATACGGCCTTATGACCTGCGTCACGCTTTCGCCAGCAACCTGCTGGCCGAACACGCCGATTACAAATCAGTTGCAGAGCTTATGTGGCATGACGTGGCCATGCTCTTGCGTACCTATCAGCACATTGATCGGCAACAAAAGCGGCAGGCTGTGGAAAAAATGCCGAATATTCTTAAGTTGCCCAAGAATATGTCTCAACTGAAATCAAAGCAAAGTATTGAGCAGGCCGCATAGCGCCTGCTGGTGACTCGTTCACATTCCCTTGAGTTTTGTCACATTTCTCTGTGTCATTTCGCCTACCCGGTACTGTTTGCCCTCACGGGAGGGACGGTGCCGGATCTAAGGGGACTGT